>RHKR01000081.1 GCA_008363265.1 Chlorobiota bacterium | reverse complement strand
AAGCTCTCGAACTGTGCTGCCAAAACAAGGTATATCAGAATAATGGCGAGCAAAAATGTGAAAACAAGTGACGATGAGCTGTCAACGAAATCCTTTGAAGCTCCTTCAAGTGCGGTGGTGTATTTGTCACCCAGCACCTTGTCTGCGATTTTATCCATCTCGGCTATCCCGTCACCGATCGTTTTTCCTTCCGCGAGACCGGCTGACACGGTAGCGGATGAATATCTGTTAAATCTGTAGAGCTGCGGTGGCGAGCTTCTCTCGGTCAGTTTCACAATATTGTCAAGCTGGATCATTTCGCCTTTCCTGTTCTTCACGAACATGGATCGGAGATCAAGCGGCTGATTTCTGTCAGACCGTTCCAACTGGCCGATTATCTGATACTGTTTCCCGTTTTTAATAAAGTAGCCGAAACGTTGTCCGCTCAGTGAGAACTGGAGTGTTGTCGCGACATCTGACACAGAGACACCGAGGTCCCGGGCCTTTGAACGGTCGATCTCAACCACCACTTCAGGCTTGTTGAACTTGAGATTCACATCAGTAACGGCGAATACCGGACTCTGTCTTGCTTCGGCGAGGAACGTGGGCAATATTTCACGCAATTCTTCATAACTGTTCGCTTGAATCACATACTGAACAGGCAGACCGCCGCGTCCGCCGCCACCGATCGACTGATCCTGAATAACAATAGCACGGGCATCATTGAATTCCCTTACAGCACCGGTGATCGCCTGGGCGATCTGTTGCTGCGACCTTTCCCTTTCCTCCCGCTCTTTAAGGAGCACCCGGATAAACCCAGAGTTCGTGGAACTGGCTCCGAATCCCGGTGCGGTTACCATGACCATGTTATCCGCTTCCGGCACAAGCATCTGCATCTGATCGTGCAGCCTGATCATGTACCTGTCCATAAAGTCGTAAGAAGTGCCTTCGGGTGCCGTGGCCTGGATACGCATCTGCCCCCTGTCTTCCTGTGGGCTGAGCTCCGACTGAAGGTTCCCGCCGAACCAGTAGATAACCAGCCCCGCGAGTAACATCACAGGGAAGGCGACCCATCTGATCCGCATGAATGACTCAAGTGTCCGCCGGTAAAATGATGTCATCCAGACGAAGAAAGGTTCGGTTACATTGTAAAACCAGGAGTGTTTTTCGTGCGACTTAAGCATTCTCGAACTCATCATCGGCGTCAGGGTAAGCGCCACAAACGCGGAGATGATAACCGAACCTGCAATAACGTATCCGAACTCTTTGAAAAGTTTACCCGTGAGTCCCTGAAGGAAGACTATCGGGAGGAATACGGAAGCAAGTGAAACCGTGGTCGAGATGATCGCAAAGAATATCTCGGAAGAACCTTTGACCGCTGCCTCGATCGGAGTGAGTCCCTCTTCAATTTTTCTGTAGATATTTTCGAGCACAACTATGGCGTCATCGACAACAATTCCGATCGCCAGAACTATACCAAGCAGCGTAAGAACATTTATCGAGAATCCCGCCGCGTACATAATAAAGAAAGCTCCGATCAGTGAGATGGGGATGGCGAGGATCGGGATAAGTGTCGTCCGCCAGCTTCTGAGGAAGAGAAAAATAATAACTATAACCAGACCGAAAGCGATGAATATCGTTTCCATTACTTCGCTGATCGATTTCCGGATAAACTTGGTGGCATCGAATCCCAGCATTATGTCCATATCTGCCGGGAGGTCTTTCTTTATCTCTTCAATTCTTTTATAGAACTCATCAGCTATCTGGATGTGGTTACTCCCCGGCAGCGGGACGATAACAATACCCACCATCGGGATACCATCCCTGCGGAGGATCGTTCTTTCGTTTTCGGGGAAATACTCTGCATGACCGATATCCGAGAGTCTGACAGTTTCACCCTGTTCATCCCTGATGATAAGGTTGTTGAAGTCTTCCGGGGTCTGAAGAAGTCCAAGGGTTCGCACCGTGAGTTCGGTATTGTCACCCTCGAGTCTTCCGGATGGGAGCTCGACATTTTCGATCCGGAGAACATTTCTGACTTCCACCGGGGTAACGTTGAACGCGTTCATTTTTACGGGATCCAGCCACAGCCTCATCGAGTACCGTTTCTCGCCCCAGATCTGGATAGCACTCACTCCCGGGATTGTCTGGAGTTTCTCTTTAAGCACGTTTCGTGCATAGTCTGAAAGTTGCAGAATGCTTCTTTCTTTTCCGCTCACGTTCACCATTACTATCGGGATGGCATCAGCATCCGCCTTTGTTACAACAGGTGGATCGGCATCCGGTGGTATCTGATTTATCGCCCGGGAAACCCTGTCACGGACGTCGTTTGCCGCTGTTTCAAGATCGACATCAACGTTAAACTCCACAGTGATGATGCTTCTTCCGTCGCGTGAAGTGGATGTCAGGCTTCTGATACCTGCAATTCCGTTGATCGATTCTTCAAGCGGCTCGGTTATCTGCGATTCGATAACTGTCGCGTTCGCGCCGATATAATTTGTCTGTACGGTGATCACAGGCGGGTCGATGCTTGGGTATTCCCTTACACCGAGTGAAGTGTAGCCGATCGCGCCAAAAAGAACCACGACGATCGACATAACGATTGCGAGAACCGGCCTCCGGATACTTATCGAGGATAAACTCATTTTTCGATCCCGGTCAGTTTCACTGGAGCATCACGTCTTAACTGGATCAAACCTGAAACGATAAGTGTGTCACCCGGTTCGATGCCGGAGAGTATCTGTACCACCTTCTCCGTTCTGTCACCGATCTCAACCGGGGCTGAGAAGGCCTTACCGCCCCTGTAGAGAAACGCCGAATGCCCCGCGATCTCCGGTACGAGCGTTTCTGAAGGGATCAGAATGGTCTGAACAGGAGCAGTGAGAGATACCAAAACCTCGATAACCTTGCCCGGGACGAATCCCGGGGTTTTACCTGTGATATTGGCTCTTACTTTAAGAGTGGCGGTGCTTGCGTCAACTCCCGGTTCCACCGCATAGATCCTGGCGTTTGAAGGTTCAATACCGTTACCGGTGGTGAATGAAACCGTGTTGCCTTCTTTAATATAAATAGAGTAGTTTTGAGGTACGGCGAAATCGATCTTGAGTCTTGAAGTGCTTTGTAGAGTTGCGATTTTCTGACCGGGTGAGACGAACGCACCCTCGGAGAGGTATCTTAACCCGATCTTGCCCGCGAATGGGGCTTTAATTTCGGTCTTTTCGATCTGTGCCTTGTTGAGTTCGACATCCGCGAGAATTGCCGAATACTCAAAAGCAGCCACGTCATACTGCTCTTTGGTAGTACCGTTCACCTCGAGAAGTTTTTCCTGACGGTCGAGGTTTTGCCGGGCAAGTTTCAACCGTATCTCATTCTTCTTGAGCTGAGCCTGAAGGTCGGCATCATTGATCTTAACGAGTATCTGACCTTTTGCGACGGTGGCGCCTTCCTTGAAATTAATTTTGATGATCTTCCCTGAAACCTCGGGGGAGAGGTCAACCCACTCATCAGCAATTATCTTACCCATCACCTTGATCTCCGAGGCGAAAGAATCATACTTCAGGATCTTACCCTTTACTTCGACAGGTCCCGATTGGCGTGAACCGCCCCCTTTGCCCTTATCGTCTTTTTTCTTTTCACCGCCTGAAAACATTGGCCAGAGGACCAACGCGGCGACAATCACTGTGATTAAAGAGTAAATTATGATCTTTGTGCGTTTTGACATGCTGACTACCGGTGTTTGGAGGCGTGAAGCTTCCGTTCAAAAATAACAGGTTTCGGAGGAACGGTGTCCTAATTTTACGTTACAATATTGTAAATATAACAAAAAATGGCCCGTAAAACGTTTCAAAAAGAGGGGTAAAAGTGGAGTCTGTTTTGCAAATTCAAGGAAAATGCTTAAATTTCAGGTCTGAATATGGCGCGTTCGTCTAGCGGTTCAGGACGCTGCCCTCTCAAGGCAGAGATCACGGGTTCGAATCCCGTACGCGCTACAAAAAAAACCCGGATCATTTTGATGCATCCGGGTTTTTTATTATCCAACCATTAAATTTCACTTCATTAATACCATTTTGCCTGTCCGGGATTTCCCCGCGAAAGACAGGGTATAAAAATAGATTCCCGAGTTCAGACGGCCTGCATCAAATCTGAAGCTGTGTTCACCTGCCGGCATTTCGGTGTTGACGAGTGAGGCAACTTTCTCTCCAAGTGTATTGTAAACCGACAGTTCAACAGTACCGGCAACGGGTAACGAGTAACGGATAACGGTTACAGGATTGAACGGGTTAGGGTGGTTCTGTTCCAGTCTGAAAACGCCCGGCAACTGCACGCTTTCCCCAACAGTTGTCTGGGCTTTTGTGTATTTCCAGATGCCCCGGTCGATCATGCCTGCATACAAGGTGTTCCCGGCGCTACTGAACCCCGCAACGCTCATTTCTCCGGGTACTGAAAATTCCGCCACCATCCATGTCGTGTCCGCAAGTCTGTACAATCCGCCTTCCAGGTAGTCGAAAGCGTATAACTGTTCCATATACCTGAAATAGTGGAAATAGTAGAGATTGAAACCGCTTGAGGGGAGGCCGTTCTGCAGTATTCTCCACGTTGTACCGTTGTTTACGGAGACCATCAATCCGTGATTGCTCCCCAGGATTATAGAATCGGCTCTCATTATTACATTATTAAAATATGTATTTGCGGGTAATGAACTGTTGATCCGCATCCACGAGTTACCGTTCAGCACGTAGGTACCTTCAATAGTTCTGATCAGTACCCTCTCTGCAGAAGAGTGGATGTTCAGCACGGGAGCGGGTACGCCGCCTTCATGAACAAGACCTGAGTTTAAGGCCGACCAGGATGCACCGTTATCGGTCGATCTGTAAATACCGCCCTGTTCCCATACAGCGGGGAGGTGATCGCGTCTTCTTGTTCCGTTAAATCCGGCGTAAAGTGTCGAACCCGATGCCGCGACATCACTCGCCTTGGGGATGTAAGAGGCGGGAATTCCTGAGTTCATCATCATCCATGTGTTCCCCAGATCAGTCGATCTCATCAATCCCTGAGCCGAAACGGTAAGAACCTCTTCACCATTGAACTGAAATCTTCCGGTCTGAGATATGACCGGATCCCAAGTTGATCCGGAATTGACGGTTCTGTAAGTGGTTCCGCCGTGCTGGGTAAACACTGTGTTTTCATTTAGTGCGATTGGCAGGGAAGTGGTGGCTATCAAACCTTCGGTAAGGTTTGTCCAACTGCCGTTCGACCGTTTGGTGATCATTCCTGTGGTTGCGATCGTTACCTCACCCTGATAGACCGTGGCATCCATCGCGTATGAAGGTGTGCTGATCACCTCCCAAAGATTTGCCGTGTTGTTAAATCTGAAAAGGCTGCTGTCATCGTCAGAATAGAAGGCATAAATGGAGCCATCCACAATTCTAAGTTTCGTTACAATCCCGTTCCCGGATGATGACGGCAGTCCACCATTAGCCTCGACCCATGAGTTCAGACCTGTTCTTCTGTAAACACTTCGTGATGTTGAGACAAGTGAAGTGGTTCCATCGGTGATAATGCGGTTGATAAGATCACCTGCCGGGGGACGGAATGAGACTTGCCATGACATTCCTGAGTCGGGTGATTCCAGAAGTAGAAGCATATTAACAGGGTCATCGGTCATCACATGCGCGAAGAAAGTGTTACCCCGTTTGTAGATGTCCATGAACATCAGGATCGTACGCGGTTGTCCATTATCAGTGTATGCCGGGGCAACGGGGAAGTGTTGCCACGATTCACCGAGGTTTACGGTGCGGAAAACAGAATCAGCCGAGGTTGTCAGTGTATAAATGCCTTCATCTTCAACCACGGCCTGATATGAAAGATTCTCCGGAATAGTTCGGAGGGTCCAGGTAATACCGTTATCAGTTGAGACGATCATATCTTCATACTCAAGCCCGACGATCGCGTTACCTGACATGTTGAACGATGTTGCTCTGAGGTTTCCGGGAAGCGGCGACCAGTCTGTACCGTTGTATCTGAACAGGTGGCCGTTACCCGTGGCCGCGATCAGGTTTTGGCCGGAAGAGATCAACGAAGTGAAATATCCCCCTGCAATTCCATTGGTCTGTGTCCATTGCGCGTGAACGGTGAATGAGATTAATAAAGCGATGATTGTGAGGTTCTTCAGCATGGAGCCGGATCTTTCGAGAGTTTATTAAATACCATTGCGAAAATAGCTACTGTAAATGTACGGCATTAAATATTATTATGATCGGTTATTATTAAGGATAACCCCCTGAATACAGCAGCAATTATCATTTACTTCGGAAAATTCTGCTAA
Organism: Chlorobiota bacterium; assembly: GCA_008363265.1. Classification (GTDB taxonomy): domain Bacteria; phylum Bacteroidota; class Ignavibacteria; order Ignavibacteriales; family Ignavibacteriaceae; genus UTCHB3. The sequence continues at coordinate 4,588 of RHKR01000081.1, read as the reverse complement.
AAAGGTTATTTTGCACCATTGAATTGCTCCAAGAAGAGCCGGTATTTTTAACCATACGGACTTCAGTCCCGATAATACTCCCATCAAAGGGGAGAAAACGCATACACCCGATGGCTACAGAGAACACAATTAAGATATTACACCTGGAAGATTCCCCCGTTGATGCCGAATTGATCAGTGAATTGATTTTAGCAACGGGAATGAAAGCGGAGATCGAGCTGGCTGAAGACCGCCAGCAGTTCGAAACAGCTTTGAAGAGGGGAGCGGATTACGATCTGATAATCACCGATTTTATGCTTCCCCGTTTCAACTCTTTCGGCGCGCTGGAGGTGGTGCGGGAGTTATGTCCTCACGTGCCTGTCATTTGCGTGTCGGGCGCTATTGGTGAGGAAACTGCGATAGAGGTTCTGAAAGCCGGTGCGGTCGATTATGTATTAAAAGACCGTCTCGCGCGTCTTCCGACCGCCATCAAAAGGGCTATCGAAGTTTCGCGGGAGAGAAGAATGCGTCTGGTTGCAGAAGAAGAGAACCGTACCCTCTCAAGGGCACTTCACCAGAGCCCGGTCCTCATCCTGGTGACCGGAAAGGATCACAGGATAAAGTTTGTTAACAGGAAAGTGATCCAATTCACAGGATACACCTTTCACAATCTGGTTGGAAGGGAGATATCGGTGTTTGCCGCGGGGGATGCCTCGAAGCAAACATTTGTAAAAATGCAGGAGTCGATTGATAAGGGTGGCGAATTCAGGAGTGAGTTCAAGGGTGTGAAGCGAAATGGGGATGAGTTCGATGCATCTCTGATCGCGTCACCGGTGCTTAATGAACAGGGTGAAGTTGCTTATTATCTTATAAGTATCGAAGATATCACACCGCGCAAGGAACTCGAGAAGAAACTCGTTCACGAGAAGGAAAAGGCCGAGGCCGCGAGCCGGCTGAAAGACGCCTTCATCAGCAACCTTTCGCACGAGATTCGTACCCCGCTCAATGGGATTATTGGAATGGCAAGCATTATCGAGGAAACCTTTGGCCCTCTGAGCCCGGGAGACAATGGAGGATATTTTGATTCGATGGAAAAGTCGGTAAGAAGACTGATCAAGACCGTGGAAATGCTGCTGAGTATCTCAAAAGTACAACTCGGTGATTACCCCTACCACCCTGAGGAGTTCTCACTCAAATATCTTCTCGAGAACGTGGTCTCGGAATTTAATGAGATCGCCGATGAAAAAAGGCTTGAGATCAGAACAAACTTCAATGCCGCAGATCCGGTTGTTACCGCTGATATGGAGGCGATGAAGGACGTATTTGGCTATCTCCTGGATAATGCAATTAAGTATACAAAAACCGGTTTTATTGAGATCTCCACGGGGATGGATGGTGATGGTATCCCCTTTGCCCGGGTGAAAGACACGGGAGTGGGGATATCTGAGGATTACCAGAAAGATCTTTTCTCTCCATTCCGGCAACAGGAGTCTGGAATAGGCCGACCCTTCGAAGGTTTGGGACTGGGGTTGCCGATATCGAAAAAACTTCTCGACATGAACGGGTGCGCCATCGAGGTTGACAGTTCAACCGGTAAAGGGACCGCGATAACTATTAGGTTCCTTAAGGTTAATTTCAGTTGAATGATTATTTAACGACGGCACTTGTCATCTCCCGTGACCGTTCTTCAAATTATAAAACTGATCGTTTCGCGGTATTAGTAAATTGCGCAGTCAAATTTAATTGGATGTTTAATGCTTGAAATAAAGAATATTCGAAAAGAATTCAAAAACGTCGTTGCGGTGGATGGTGTTTCTTTCACCGACGAACCCGGAAAAATATTCGGACTTCTCGGTCCCAACGGCGCTCCCGAAGAGCGAGGCCTGTACAAAAAGAGCACCGTCATCGATATAGTTAAATATTTCGGTTCACTGAAAGGGATGTCAGCCGCTGCTGCTGAAATGAGCGGTGTAGCCCTCCTTAAACAACTTGGAATTTCCGACTACAAGAAAAGGAAGGTTCAGGAGCTCTCCAAAGGCAACCAGCAGAAGATACAATTTATTGTATCTGTGATCCACGACCCTTCGATCCTCATCCTTGATGAACCTTTCAGCGGATTTGACCCTATCAACCAGGAACTGGTTCGTGATGAAATACTCCGGCTCAAGAGTGAGGGTAAAACCATCATCCTCTCTACACATCAGATGGATATGGCCGAGAAGATGTGCGAGTCGATCTTCCTTATCAATAAAGGAAAAGAGGTGGCGAGCGGAGCCCTGAAAGAGGTGAAGCGGAAATTCGGCAAGGAATTCGTAAAAATTGAATATGAGGGGGACGCTGAGTTCATCAAAACCCTTCCGGGTGTGAAACAGGCCGACCTTTATGGCAACTTCGGTGAGATCGAAGTTAACGATGGTACCGATCCTCACTCGATCCTCCCTGTGATCTTCGAGAAGGTAACACTTCGCAAATTCTCGATCGAGGCACCAACCCTTAACCGCATTTTCATCGACACAATTAAAGAAACGGGAGGTGAATGATATGAAAAAGGCTTTTGAAGTGGCTAAATGGGAATTTCTGCAGAAAGTGATGTCAAAGGAATTCATCATTTCCGTGGTGGTCACCCCTGTTATTTTCATTGTATTTTCAATTCTCCCTTCACTCCTTGCGGATAATGATTCCGACTCGCCGAAGGCGATAACCATTCTCGACTCAACGGGTCTCTACGAGGCCGATCTCAGGTCTGAACTTGAGTTCCATAAAAAAGTCTTCGAAGGTTATATTTATATCTATGAGCAGCCTGATTCAGGCTTACAATTGGAATTCAGAAGCAAATCGATGGGTAACTTCCGTGATCTGAGAATAATTGATGCCAAGTTCAACAGTATCAGACGGACCAAAATGCTGGAGAACAAAAATCTTGAACAGAGCCTGCTCGATTCACTTACGAAAGAGGTTGATCTCAGATCAGTAAAGATCACACTTGAGGGGGAAGAGAAGATCAACTTTGAGACTCAATTCTTCTCTACATTCATCGTGATCATGGCCCTCTTCTTCATAATAATGTTCACAGGCGGTTCTCTCGTCAGGAGCCTTGTTGAAGAGAAGTCAAATAGACTCATCGAGATAATTCTCTCGAGTTGCCGTCCTGATGACCTCCTGATGGGTAAGGTGCTTGGACTAACCCTCCTCGTATTCGCTCAGTTGACGATATGGGCCATGCTGGCTATAGCATTCGGAGGGCCAATGCTCGCATCGGCATCCATTTTTCAGAATCTGCATCTGGTGATCCCTTATTTTATGCTGGCATTCCTCTTCTATGTGTCAATATTTGTAGGGCTGGGTTCGATTGTCAATACGGAGCAGGAGGCTCAGCAGGTAACCACCTATCTTACTCTGCTGATAATTTTTCCTGTAGTGATCCTTATGCCGATAATTCAGAATCCGGATCAGGAGATGGTGAAAATATTCGCATATATCCCGTTCACATCCCCATTGGTAATGATTGCACGTGTAAATGTGGTCCAGGTTCCTTTTTATGAACATCTTATCGCCATGGGAATTCTGATCCTCAGCATCGCTATCGTGATCAAGGTTTCAGTAAAGATATTCCGGATCGGCATCCTCTCCTACGGGAAACTGCCATCATTCAAAGAACTGATGAACTGGCTGAGGAGCTGATATTTGGGTTTTAAGCAGTCAGATGTGCAGGGTGCCTGAATGTTTGATGCCCTTTTAATGATTATAACGGGCGGACTGATCTCCGCCCTCTTCTTTAAATTCTACACCGTTTTCGATCAGTACCGCTTCCGTTTGGAGGTGGCGTTCATTGCACCGGCGCTTTACTGCGGGCTGATCTCCATTCTTTTCACTCTCGGACTGCAGTGGGGCATGTCGCAGATCTACGACATTGCTTCTTTCATGTACTCTGGACACAACAGGTCCATCTTCGTGTCACCTTTTATCGAGGAAGTTGCAAAAGGTGTCTCCACCATCATTGCCATAAGGTTGATGAAGAGTGAGGAGTTGCTGGACTCCCTTTTTCTGGCGATAGCTGTCGGACTCGGTTTTGCTTTCTTCGAGAACCTCCTGTTCGCTTCAGCTGTGGGGGAAAGCGGGAACTCGATCGCCCGGATGATCGAGCGTAGCCTGATGATCGCCCCGATGCACGCGATACAGAACTTTCTCTTTATACTTCTATGGCTCTTCATTGGCAAACTTGTGAAGAACAAATTGTTGGTTTTCCTGCTTGCTTTTCCCTTCCCCGGTATCTCGCATGCTATCTGGAACTGGATCGCCCTCGAAACAGGTGCCAACCTTATCAACCTGACCGTCATGATAATAGTCAGCCGCTCAATAGTTTACGCTATCAGGGTTGAGAAGACGCGGCTCATCGAAAAAGCACTCAGCAAATCCCCCGGTGAGGGAGATACTTCCCAAGCAGATGATGACAAAAACCCCTCCCGTGAGTTGAAGATCGCCGCTTCTGAGGAAATATATGCGATGGTTCTGCGCAAACTGGGCAGGCATTAACTCTCATTAAGAATTCAGCAGAATTCATTAACTTACATCCCTAAATATTTTATTCAATTTATCACGGATCTGATGC
>RHKR01000608.1 GCA_008363265.1 Chlorobiota bacterium | reverse complement strand
TTCAGAGGTGACGATCTTGCCAGTGGGATATACCTTTACAAAATCGATGTAAGATCTCCGGAAGGGGTACCTGTTTACACATCTGTGAGGAAGATGTTGTTAGTGAAGTAGCGAAGTCACGAAGTCACAGAGTCACATTTGATTCTTTGATCAGGATATTAAATTGTCTATCCTTTTCCTCCTCCTGTTGGCTGCCGTTACAGGTTACATCCTTAAATTCCGCGGGCTCACCCGTGGCAGTGCCCTTGTTATCACAGGCCTCCTGCTCCTCTTAATTGCCCTGACCCTCCCTCCTTTTCTGATAAGTTACGATGATGCACGGAACCTCAGAGTGTGCGTCGTTATCGACTCAAGGATCCACCTCTACGAGATCCCTGAACGGGAGGGCAAAAAAGCCGGTCTGATAACCGAAGGGAACAAACTCCGCGTAACAGGAAGTGTGGCCGGTTGGTACCGCGTCACCCTCCCGAACGGGAAAGAAGGCTGGATATGAATGAAGGGGGTTGGGGAGGTTTGAACGGCTGGAGGCGGGATGATGGCTGAAATACCCAACTGACAATTAAAAGCGCTTTGACATATGTTCGAGGCAGCTTTTTTTATATATTTCAGGATGAAAAAGTTATATTTAGATGTTTGCACCATCTGCCGTCCTTTTGATGACCAGAACCAAATAAGAGTTCGAATGGAAACTTCGGCGTTCTATTTAATTTTGAGTCATGTCCAAAAAGGATTTTATGAACTTAGTATTTCACCCGTCCATTACAAGGAAGTGGCAAGTATTTCAGATAGTTTTGAAAAGATACAGGTTGAAACTTTATTGCGAACCTATGATCAAAAACATTTTTATGACTTGCCGGTTGTTCTTCAAAGAGCAGAAGAGTTTATATCCAAAGGTGCAGGAATCGCAGACGCCACTCACCTTGCGATGGCAGAACATTCCTCAGACTTCTTCATCACATGTGATGACAAATTATTGAAAAAGGCTGCCAAACTTAAACTTAAAGTTACCGTGACCGATCCATTAACTTTTTGCATAAAGGAAAACCTGAAATGAAACCGAGTGAATTTATTGATGAAAATGAATTGTACCGGAAGGCAATGCTATTGTTGTATAAGAACTTAGGACCTGTTGAAGCTTCCAGATTTTTATCAGTTGTTAAGTTAAAAAGAATTGATTCTGTAAAAAGGCACCGTCAGTGGCAGGAAACTCTTGATAAAGATCAATTCTTTAAAGAGTTACTGCAAGAGAAGTAAAATTCAGCAAATCTGGTTTTTATTAAATTAATCTTTTGTTGAGTAGGCCAGACAACCAACCACTCACATCTAACCATTAACCACTAAAAAAAGGCTGTCTCGAAAGGGGCAGCCTTTTTTATTGCAGATACACGGCGGTTTAATCGTATCCCTCGCTACTCTCTCCGCCGCGGCGGATCACTACTGCCTCCGCCGCAGGCGGATCAATCCCCAAAGACAACGAAGGGAGACCAGATATATGGGGTGGTTCCTTTTCTGATGAGGGTAAGTTTTGCCAGCCGGAGGCTTTCATCGGTGGGGAGGGAGTCGTTCACGATCGAAGTGAAGAGGTTGATCATCAGGTCGCGGGTTCCC
>RHKR01000080.1:2070-10428 GCA_008363265.1 Chlorobiota bacterium | reverse complement strand
GAAGCATCATTGAAATTGTCTGCAGTAAGTCTTTTAAGTTTCTGCTCTTCTCTGAACCAGACATAGAGATCAGTGGAGGCCTCACCATTTATTCCGCGGAACAGGATATCCCCCTTTTCGCTAAAGGAAGGGTCTGATATTGAAAGTATTCCGTCAAATCTGAGTTTCGAGACTTCCTGCTTCTTTAGAAGATCGTAAAGATGAATTACGTCACTCTCGCCCGATCTTGTCACAAACGCGGCAATTCCTTCTTTTGAAACAGTGAGAGACGGCTCAAAAAGATGAACAGATTCATGCTCACGTCCACGTTCGGCGGTTATTACCCTTTCTGTATTCAATTCGATTGTGAAAGTTGAATCCATCTCCGTAATGAAAAGGGATGAGTAGCCGTCTTTGTTTGCGGTGTAAACAATGTAGTACTTCCTTTTGAGGGAGTCGATCAGCACGTTCGGATCAAAATTATAGCCACCATCGATCACTTTTTTTGCGGCGAGCGCATTCGAAGAGTGAGTGGTAACCAGAGGGTAATACTTTTTCCGTTCATGTTCCAGCCACTCAGCGTCTATCTGTTCCACCGGTTTGCCGAGAGTGATGCTGATCACTTCGTTGAAATCTTCTGAGAGATGGATGTTTTCGAGTACGCGGAGAACGAACCAGCGGCCGTATCTCTCCCGCACAAATTCCATAAAAGCCTGACCGAATTTGTACATGATGAAAGAGCCGTAAACAGCATTTATATTCTTTATCCCGGTGAAATAGTTGTTCAACACAGCGTCACGCATTACCATGGCCGCCTGTGCATCTGGCCTGGTGGAATAGAACTCGGCGATCCCTTCCACAAACCAAAGCGGAGGAAAGTACGTATCTGTCCACTTCCTGTCTTTTGAAATCCGGGAAAGTTTTGAAGTCATAAAAACGTGTGTGAGTTCATGGTAGATCACGTGTCTGAACTTTCCAACCGATCCAAGGAAAGGGATAACCACCCTCCCTTTCATGAACTCGAAGAATCCACCGACACCCTCCGGGATGAACCCGGGGGTGATGTTCGTCTGCTGAAAATGGATGTGTGTATTGTAAAATATAAGAGGGATACGGTATGTGATCGTGTGCTGCAGGTCTTCCTTCAAAACTCCGAATGCCTCCTCTGCTATCCGGGCACCTGTCTCAGCCATGGGCAGCATATCGGCATCGAAATAGATATCGAAATGTTCGGTCTGAAGAATCCGCCAGTCGAAATTCTCATAATGCACCTTGTTCCGCCCGAAATAGTAGTACTGGGCGTTCAAAGGAGCTACCGCGCCGAAGAGTATGGCCACAACTGTGACCAGGAGCAGTCTCTGCAGATCAAATCCGTTCGAATGTTGGGGTTGATGTTTTGAGCACACAGACTGAGGCCGGCTCAGATCAGATGCCTTGTTCGTTGTATGTTGAATTCAGCGAAAAATTGCTGTATCTTTTCGATCACTTCCTCTTCAGCGGAACATTTGAGGCATTCATCAGCCAGTTCCCTCGCCCTGCTGTAACTGAATGAGCGGATCGTTCTTTTTACCGATGGCGCGGCAACAGGAGAAACCGACAATGATTTCAAACCGAGTCCCACAAGAATGGGTAAGGCCAGCGTGTCAGCCGCCATTTCACCGCAAATACTGATCTTAATTCCCGTGTCACAGGTATCCTCAAGGATGTAACTCAGTGTACGGAGTACCGCGGGATGAAACTCCTGATACAGATCTACCACGAGGTCGTTTCCCCTGTCAACAGCCATCATGTACTGAATGAGATCGTTGGTACCGATACTGAAGAAGTCGCTCTCCATCGCCAATTGCAGTGCAAGCACGGCTGCAGAGGGGACCTCGATCATTATTCCGAGCTGAAACTGGTTGTTGTACTTCTGGCCTGATGCCTTGAGCTCCAATTCACATTCCGCGATCAGTTTTTTTGTTTCCCTGATCTCCTTGATGGTCGAAACCATGGGGAGCATGAACCTTATGTTGCGGTTCATGTTTGAGCGCATGATCGCCTTGATCTGCTGCCTGAAAAGTTCCTTGTTGTCGAGGAGAAACCTGATCCCGCGCAACCCCAGGAAAGGATTCTTCTCTGAAGGATGAAAGAGACGGGTTTTGTCGCCTCCAAGGTCGAAGGCTCTGATCGTAACCATTTCCGGATAGATCCTCGATGAGAGATCGGTGTAGATCCTTGTCTGAGTATCTTCATCGGGGAATTCACCCAGCTCTTCGATCAACTGTTCTGTTCTGTAAAGCCCGATACCCTTGGCGCCCAAAGTGGCGATCTTCTCAACCTCACCGCTTACATCAACATTCGCCTGGATCTCGATCTCAACACCGTCGAGTGTGACAGAGGGAAGGTCTACCAGTTCTTTCAGCCCCTCATTCACTCTCTCCAAATGAGTGATCTTGTCCTTAAAAAATTCTAGTTGCTCATCGGTCGGGTCAATAAAAACATATCCGTAGAAACCGTCAACGATAAGCTCGGTGTCTGTTTCCACCATCTCGAGAATTTTCGGTACGCCAAGTACTGCAGGGATGTTAAGAGACCTCGCAATAATCGCGGCATGTGAAGTAAGACCCCCATGCTCTGTTATGTAGGCCTTTACATCGTTCCTCGAGAAAAGGATAGTATCGGCAGGGGTGAGCATTTCACTGATGACTATCGTTCCCGAAACGATAGTGGACGACCATCTCTCCTTTTTCAGATTCCGGATGATCCGGTTCCTGATATCCTCAATGTCGTTCGCGCGCTCTTTCATGTAAGGATCATCAGCATCGAACATCATCCCCATAAACTTGTTAAACTCTTCCTTGACGATGCTCTCAGGTTCCCGTTTCTCGATCATTATTTTCTGTTCGATCACACCTACCAGATCGGGATCTTCGAGAATGAGAAGTTGCGCTTCAAAAATTGCCGCCCTCTGCTCCCCCATCTTCTCCTTGGCCACTTTGAATATCTTGTCAAGTTCCTTTTTCGAACGGTCAAGGGCCTCCCTGAACGCTTCAAGGGCCTCATCAACGTCATCGATCGTGCCGTCTTTTATAACGATCGTCTCCTTTGAATAGATGTACGACTTCCCGATATAGAGCCCGGGGGCCGCCGGTATCCCTTTCAGCCAGTTGAAAGAATTGCGGAGAAGCGAGTCGTAACCTTTCATAACTCCTCAAAACCTCTCTCGAAGAATGTGCACATCTCCTCAGACATGTCATGCTCGTCCAATCCGTCGAAGTCGAGATCCAGTTCGGTTCCTTGAGCGGCAGCAAGGGTCATCACGCCGATGATCGACTTGCCGTTGATCTTGTAGCCATCTTTTGAGATGTAGAATTGCGACTTGTATTTGGAAGCTATCTTCACGATCATCGCCGCGGGTCTGGTGTGCAGTCCGGCGCGGTTTACGATCTTAACTTTTTTATTGATCATCCGTTTACCTATTTGGTGCGGTTCAGTAAGGCGTTAGCGAGCGTAGTGAACAGTTCCCTGTCTTCCTCAAGTTTCAACACTTTGAGTCTGTCAAGTGCCTGCAGCGTCAGCCTTTCAACTTCGTATCTGGCGTCATCGAGAACGCCGAGCCTGTCAAAAATATCACGGTAATAAGGGATCTCTGCGGGGGTGGCGCCTTTGTTGGCGACCAGCCTTTCGAGTGCCTCCCTCTCCTCGCCGCTGCTTTTCTCGAGCGCGGTCAGGAATAAAAATGTCTTTTTCCCCTCGAGGATATCGCCACCAACGGGTTTGCCGAGGGTTTTGGTGTCGGCAGTAATGTCAAGCAGATCATCCTGTATCTGGAATGCGAGACCTACAAGCCAGCCATAGTCGGCAAGTGCTTCAACCTCTTCATCATTTCCTCCGCCAAGTATCGCGCCAACCGCGCAACACATCTTTGAGAGGGCGGCGGTTTTCTTCCCTATCATCTCGACATACTCGGCGAGTGAAACACTCTCACGTACTTCAAAATCCTTGTCGAGGCTCTGACCTTCGCAAACCTCGATCAGACCCCGGGTGAAAAACTCTACCGCGCGGGCGTTCCCCTTCAGGTCTTTCTGAAGGTACTCATAAGCCGCGGCAAGCAGCACATCCCCTGTGAGGATCGCCGTTGAGAGGTCATATTTGATGTGAAGTGTCGGATTTCCCCGGCGGGTGTCGGAATTGTCCATTATATCGTCGTGCACGAGTGTGAAGTTGTGCAGCATCTCCACAGCGAGGGCGGCATTGGTCACATTTTCGAACGAGCCTCCTGCAGCTTTGGCTGAGAACATGACCAAAACCGGTCTTAGCCTCTTGCCGGGACTGTCCATGATATAGTCAGCCGGTTCATAAAGCGAGGCAGGCTGCCTCCCCTTCATCACATTTGCAAGAAGGCCGTCAATTTTGGTTTTTACTTCAGTGTATAATTTATTGAAATCTTCCATTATCAGATCAGTTCCGTTTTTTTCTTTATCTTGCCCATTCTGAACTCTTCAAGGGTCGGTGAGCCCGTAAGGAACATCACCTTCCTGACCGTATCAAACCAGTCCTGTACCATTTTAACGACACCGGTTTGACCACCGGTGTTGAGCTCCTGGAGCACCCTTCTGGCAGAAGCCGTGAAATCTGCCCCCAACGCGAGCGCCTTTGCCGCCTCCATACCGGAGTTTATCCCGCCTGATGCAGCGAGTTTGAATTTGTACTGCCACCTAAGATCGTGCACCCGCCTGATACAGTAAGTGGTCGGGAGACCCCAGTCCCAGAAGTCGTGCGAATCGTCGCCGCCGTTCCTGAGAATTTCCACTCCGCTCCAGGAAGTGCCGCCGGCACCTGCGACATCCACCATATCCACCCGCACCCAGAAAAGTTCATCAGCACAGATATCGTCTATCCCTGCTCCGGTTTCTTTTACTATAAGTGGAATATCAAGATTCTTTTTAATATTTGCGATCGCGGTAAGCAATCCCTGAAAATTGGTTTCCCCCCCATGCTGAAAGAGCTCCTGTGCAGGGTTGAGATGGATCGCAAGGGAGTTGATATCAGAATTCCTGATCAGCTCATCAAGTTTCTCAATTATCCCGGGCTCCACGATCTGCGCGGCACCTATATTGCCGATCAACGGGACTGTTCCCGCCGCTTCCCTGATCCTTTTAAAGTGGTCGTTGAACCGGTCGGTGCCGAGAGCATAGCGCTGACTCCCAAGACCCAACGGTATATTCAATTCCCGTGCCGCGCCGGCAAGCTTCAGGTTGATATTCACGGTGTCATCGGTTCCTCCCGTCATGCATGAGATGAAAAAAGGATAGTCGACCGTGTGTCCGAGAAAGTCAGACCGCAGGTCGATCGCTTCGATATCCACTTCAGTTATCGCGTGATGCAGGAACGAATAATGCTCAAATCCGGATGTCACCCCTTTAAATGCCACAGCATCAGAAGAGCACAGAGCGAGGTGCTCCTCTTTCCTTTTCAGTAATTCTTTTTCGGCTGACATTCGTTATAAAAATCTTTCTCGTAAAAACTTTAAAATAATCATTTTTTCCATAAATTGGTAATGATTTCAGCAGTTGGAACCGATTAGGTGGAACAATAGTAAAAAAAGATGAAAGGGAGCCGTTGCCATCAACCGGCGGCCACTGATCAACACAAATAACCTTGTCAGGTTAGACTCAAGCGTCATCCAAGGCTGTCTTCCGCAACGGACAGCCTTTTTATTATTGCTTTGAAATAAATTCTGATTATATTTCGGTGAACAACGAAATGAATTATGGAAGACAAAGCTAAATTCTTTAAAGTACTCTCCGATCCCAGCCGCTTGCGGATACTGAAAATGCTTCAAGTAAAGCCCCTGTGCGTATGTGAGATAACAGCGGTTCTCGATCTGGCAACATCGACCGTTTCCCAACACCTGAAAATGTTAAAAACTGAAGGTTTCATTCTTGAAGAAAAGGATGGAAAGTGGGTAAACTATGAACTTAACCACAATCCGTCAGATAAAAGGATAACCGCACTCCTCTCTTCCCTTGATTTCTGGATTTCGGATGAATCGACCATTCAGTCGGATAAGATAAAAGTTATGCATTCTGACCGTAACATCATCTGTTGCAAATAAAAAAAATTTCACAAACATTTCGGTAGATAACGAAGCAAGATGAGCATATCAAATCAACTTCACGAGACTATCAGCAGTATCAGAGAGATTCACTCTTCAATCCCGGCTGAAAGAACCGCCCTGTTAAAAGAGATGGCGGAATGGATAAACAGCAAACGCTCGAAAGATGAAACAGCAAAACTTACATTTATCTGTACACACAATTCCCGGCGGAGCCACCTCTCGCAGATCTGGGCCCACTTCTTCGCGGATATTCACAATATCGAAGGGATAGAATGCTACTCAGGTGGTACAGAGGCTACAGCTTTTAACATCCGCGCAGTTGATTGTCTGCGTGACCAGGGTTTCTCCATCAATGCTTACGGTTCAGACACCAACCCGGTATATGCTGTAAGATATTCAAACAACCGTCCGGCGGCAGTCTGTTTCTCGAAAGTTTATGATCATGATGCCAATCCAAAAGAAGGATTCGCGGCGGTGATGACATGCTCGGATGCCGATGAAGCCTGTCCATTCATACCCGGAGCCGAGAAAAGATTCCCTCTCCGCTACGAAGATCCCAAAATTTTTGACAATACACCTGAAGAAAAACAAAAATATGCCGAAAGAAGCATTCAAATCGCTGCTGAGATGGATATCCTCTTCTCACTCTGCGCGGAAGCACTTCCCGGCAAAAAAGAAAGGATCATACAATGACAACTCTTAAAGTGTTCGGCACGGGATGCGCAAACTGTAAGCGACTCGAACAACTCTGCATCGACACTGTCGCTGAAATGAAAATTGACGCTAAAGTTGAAAAGGTTACCGACCTTATGGAAATAATGCAGTCGGGCATTATGGCTACTCCTGGCCTTTCGATCAATGGGAAAGTGGTTTCATCAGGGAAGATCCCCACAAAAGAGACCCTGAAGCACTGGATCGAGGAAAACAGATAAGATGAACCGGAAAATTTGGGCAATCCCCCTGTTCCTGGCTTTATGGGGGCTCATCTACTTCAACCTCGAAGTCATTACCGGGGCACTTGTTTACGATCTAATCGGCCTGGAAAAAGGGACACACTTGGGTGAGTCGGTTTTCTTCTTCATTTTTGAAGTGCCGAAAGTGCTTCTTCTACTGACTATCGTGGTTTTTGCAGTGGGCGTTATCCGTTCCTACTTTTCTCCTGAAAGAACAAGAAAACTTCTCGGTGGGAAGCGACAGTTTGCCGGCAATATCATGGCAAGCCTTCTGGGCGTTGTGACACCTTTCTGCTCCTGTTCCGCCATACCCCTGTTCCTCGGATTCGTTGAAAGCGGAGTACCACTCGGGGTTACTTTTTCCTTCCTGATCTCCGCGCCGATGGTTAATGAAGTGGCGATAGTACTTCTTTTCGGGCTTTTCGGATGGAAGACCGCGCTGATCTATGTAACCTCGGGTCTGGTCATCGCCATCTTTTCCGGAACATTGATCGGTAAACTGAAACTCGAGAGATTCGTGGAGAGCTGGGTCTATCAGGTTAAGTCAGCCGGGATCGAGCAACCAGATGAAAAGTTAAGTTTCACCGAAAGGGTGGAAAAAGGATACGAGGCTGTCAATGATATACTAAGGAAGGTCTGGCTGTATGTCGTCATCGGTATCGCTGTGGGGGCAGGCATCCACGGCTATGTACCTGAGGATTTCATGGCATCTTTTATGGGTTCCGATGCCTGGTGGTCAGTACCACTTTCGGTTCTGCTCGGAATTCCGATGTACTCAAACGCTGCGGGAATAATTCCCGTTGTTCAGGCACTTCTCGAGAAAGGAGCCTCACTTGGAACGGTTCTCGCTTTCATGATGTCGGTTATCGCCCTTTCTCTTCCCGAAATGATAATTCTGAGGAAAGTGCTGAAACTCCAACTGATACTCGCGTTTGCCGGAATTGTAGGTACCGGGATCATGATCACCGGATTTCTGTTCAACATCATTTTTTAGATAAGATTTCATGAGTACATTATCAAAAAAACTCTCTTTTCTTGACCGTTACCTTACTCTCTGGATATTTCTCGCAATGGGTATCGGGGTCGCGTCAGGCTATTTGTTTCCTTCTGTAGTTGATTTTTGGAATTCTTACCAGAGCGGAACTACAAACATTCCGATCGCGATCGGTCTGATCCTGATGATGTATCCCCCGCTTGCAAAGGTAAAGTATGAAGAACTTCCGGATGTTTTCAAGAATGTCAAGGTGCTTACTCTATCCCTGGTGCAGAACTGGTTTGTAGGTCCGATCCTGATGTTCCTTCTGGCCATCGTATTTCTGCCTG
>RHKR01000080.1:0-2057 GCA_008363265.1 Chlorobiota bacterium | reverse complement strand
ATATGGCCGGACTGATCATGATCGGTCTCGCGCGCTGTATTGCCATGGTTATTGTTTGGAATGACCTTGCTTGCGGCGATACCGAATACGCGGCGGGACTTGTGGCATTTAACTCGATCTTTCAGATCCTCTTTTTCTCAGTGTATGCTTATGTCTTTCTGACCGTGCTGCCGGAGTGGTTCGGGCTTCAGACATTCAAGGTGGATATTACGATCGGACAGATAGCCGAAAGTGTCTTCATCTATTTGGGCATCCCCTTTTTGGCCGGAATGATCTCCCGCTTCGTAGGAATAAAACTGAACGGGAAGGAATGGTATGAAAAGAAGTTCATTCCTGTTATTAGCCCTCTGACACTTTTAGCACTTCTTTTCACGATCATGGTAATGTTCTCGCTCAAGGGCGAATACATCGTAAAAATTCCACTCGATGTGGTGCGGATAGCCATTCCCCTGGTAATCTATTTCGTGATAATGTTCTTTGTCTCTTTTATCATGAGTAAGAAAACAGGCGCGAGCTACCCCAAATGCGCCACTCTCTCCTTCACTGCCGCGAGCAACAACTTTGAGTTGGCGATCGCCGTGGCAATTGCTGTATTCGGCATCAATTCGGGCGAGGCATTCGCTGCCGTGATCGGCCCTCTTGTTGAAGTGCCGGTTCTGATATCACTGGTGAATGTGTCGCTCTGGATCAAGAGGCGATACTTCGATAGTGATGAGAACAATAATCAACTCACAAATTGACCTCAACTTTAAGAGAATAAAACAATGAGAAATACATTAATCCTATTGGCTTCACTATTTCTTGTCTTTTCAATTCAGGCAGATGCCCAGAATTCAAAGGGGAAGGTGAAAGTGACTTTCGTGGAACTCGGCTCGGTTAACTGTGTCCCCTGCAAAAAAATGCAGCCAATAATGAAGAGTATCGAAGAAAAATACGGCAATCAGATCAAAGTGATCTTCTACGATGTGTGGAAGGATGATCAGAAAAAGTACGCTGATCAGTATGGTGTTAAATTGATCCCCACTCAGGTATTCCTTGATGAAAAGGGTGTCGAATTCTTCCGCCATGAAGGTTTTTACCCTGAAAAGGAAATCGATAAACTCCTCCAGAAAAAAGGGTTGAAGCCTCTGAAGAAAAAGAGTTGACACAATGACCGATTCCCTGTTCGATCTCTTCGGAGAGGCTCTTTATGCATCACCTGAAATAGCGATTTTGGGGGCAGCGGGTTGGGGGGTGCTAAGTATACTTCTTTCACCATGTCACCTCTCAAGCATTCCGCTAATAGTTGGTTACATAACCGCCAAGGGGGGTGAAGGAAGAAAAAGGAGTTTCGTTATTTCGCTCGTTTTTTCCCTCGGGATACTGGTTACTATTGCCATCATAGGGATAGTTACCGCCCTGCTGGGCAGGTTGATGGGCGACCTGGGCAGTTTCGGCAACTACTTCGTGGCAATTGTATTTTTTGCTGTAGGGCTCTACCTTATGGATATCATAGATCTGCCGATTGAGCGGCTCAATTTTAAACCTTCGGATAAATCGCCTGTTCCGGCTGCTTTTTTACTGGGTCTGCTTTTTGGCATAGGCCTCGGTCCCTGCACATTTGCTTTCATGGCACCTGTTTTGGGAGTGGTATTTACAACAGCGGAAGAGAATATTCCTTATTCTGTAGCTCTTCTGGGAGCATTCGGTCTGGGACATTGCGGT
The DNA here is from genome assembly GCA_008363265.1 of Chlorobiota bacterium. GTDB lineage: Bacteria > Bacteroidota > Ignavibacteria > Ignavibacteriales > Ignavibacteriaceae > UTCHB3. The sequence continues at coordinate 353 of RHKR01000080.1, read as the reverse complement.
GTGATCACCGGCGCCGGGACACTCGCCTCATTAGTGCAGAAATATCTGAACTGGACAGAAGATTTAAAAATTGTTCTTTGGGTCAAAAGGGTGTGCGGGGCATTGGTATTCCTGGGAGGAATTTATCTTGTATTAACGGCACATTGAATTTAAAATAAACAAGGAGTTGCTATGCAATCTGACATAAAAAAACAAGTACAGGAAAAATACGCGGAAATTGCTGAACAGGCAGATGCTGCCGGATGTTGTGGACCGACCGGTTGTTGTGGTGTATCGTCCGTTGAAATAACAATGATCGGTGATGAATATAACGGTATCGAAGGCCATGTCGCTGACGCCGATCTCGGCCTCGG
>RHKR01000079.1 GCA_008363265.1 Chlorobiota bacterium | reverse complement strand
CTGCCCGTTCGGCTCATCGGCGATCGCAAGATCAGCAAACTGTGAGTTGCCGCTGTTGTTCGTGAGGTTGACCGGGGATGACCATGTCAGGCCCTTGTCAGTTGACTTCATCAGCGCGATCTCGGAAAAGTTGATCTGGTACATATCCTGTGACGCGATATAGACCATGTCTCCTCTCGCCTGCAGGCAGGCACGTGTCTGAGGCAGTACATCGGTGGTGAGCTGACGGTATTGGCTCCAGGTCGTTCCTCCGTTGTCTGAGTTGATGTAGGCGATATCATGCGCGGGGTAAGAGGGTGAATCGAGCCAGATACAGTGAAGCCGGCCATTCTCCCATTTCACCTGAACCCAGCGGCTATCCACGGCGGTATTTGAGATATTGACGGCGCTGCTCCAGGTCTGACCAAGATCGGTTGACTTTGAGAAATATATCTGATATTTCGCAGGTCTCTCCTCCCAAGCGGCGTAGAGGGTGGTTCCGTCAAAAGTGATCTTTGGTGTGATGCCCGTAGATCCCGCGCCGGTCGAGATCACCTGAGGCTGACTCCAGGTATTACCCTCGTCCGTGGAACGCTGAGAGTGGATCACATAACCGTTGGGCCCGTTGTAGTGATAAAGTATGACAAGATCGCGACCCGCCCCGGAAAGTACGGGATATCCCGCAACACCACTTCCATCGAATACTGTCACGTTTCCGCTCCAGGTCACACCACAATCGGTCGAGCGCTTCACCATTATCGCGCCGTTATCACCCCAGGCCACATGAAAATTCGAACCGTCTGCAAAGATCGACTCATAATCGGAAGTTGCCGACATCGTGTTGGAAAGATTCACCAGTGGCGAGAAATTAACCTGCGGGTAAACAGTTACCACCAACAGTGTAATTAATAAGAAAAGACGTTTCATCCTGCCTCCTGTTTGATTTTGATGTGATCAGGTTATAAGAAAAGATTTCCTTCTTCTTTTTTCATTTTGTAAGCTTCAGGGTCCCATGGCTCAATATGGCAGAGCACATCGGAGACGTTCGGAAATGCCTCGATAAGTTTATCCTTCACCAGGTGGGCGATCAGATGCCCCTCGAAAACAGAAAGATTGCCGTTCACGATCACGTGCATATCGATGTAGTACTCAAGCCCCATCTTTCTGACAAAACATTTCTCGATGTCCTTCACCCCCTCCACTTCACGAGCGCAACTTTTGATCTTCTGCTTGAATTCCTCCGGAGGCGCGGTATCGAGTATCTCTTTAAGCGCGGGCATGAAGAGAGAAATGGCGTTGTATATGATTATGAACGAAGCGAACAGGGCCGCGTAATCGTCGGCTTCTTCGTAACCGGGTCCCCCGATCAGCGCGATCGAAATGCCGATGAATGCCGCTGCTGATGTGATGGCGTCACTTCTGTGGTGCCAGGCATCATTTTTCACCGCAATACTGTCGATACCCTCACCCACCACTACGATCTTCCTGAAAAGTGTCTCCTTGACCACAACCACTACAACAAGTACTACAAGGGTGAAAGGCGCGGGCGCGTGATGCGGGGTTATTATCTCATAAAGGCTCTGCACAATTATCACGATCGCTGCCACCATCAGCATCAGCGCAACAAACAATCCCGCCAGCGGCTCAGCCTTCCCGTGTCCGTACGGATGATCTGCGTCTTTTGGTCGTGACGCGTATTTAATTCCGAGCAACACAATGGTCGAAGTAAAAATATCGGACAGCGACTCTATCGCGTCAGCAACAAGGGCATAGGAATTGCCGAAGATACCGGCAGCACCTTTTATGATCACGAGGAAGAAGGAGACCACTATTCCAATTATAGTGGTTTTCAATCCCTTCAGGTGGGCAAGATTTCTTTGTTTCACCTGTTCCCCTTCACCTGTTGTTCTTCTCGATCAGAACGACCTTGTAAACCTTGATGTCTTCCTTTTTGAAGAGCATCGGCGGTATCGACTGATTGTATGAGGTCAGAACCGCTATTCCCGGTAGACTCTCATTCTCTGTGTATATCTTAAGGGCTCCTTTGGTCTCATCGTAGAGCGCGACCACGAGATCGCCGTGCTTAACCTTGCCGTAAAGGCTGACCAGAACAAAATCGCCCGGGTTAACCATCGGCATCATGCTGTAGCCGAACTCCTCATCAACTTTCAGGTAGAAGTGAGTGTCAGGATCATACTGCAGGTCCCTGAACTCATTGAGGTCACTCCAGTCCTGAATGTCAGCCACGCCGGCCGGAACGGTCCCGAGCACTTTGTAAGTGCCGTGGGGCTTATTGCCCTTCCCCTCCGTCACGGGGGTGGAAGTGTCGCCTTTGCCTGTAAGAAGCCAATCGATATCACATCCCAGCTCTGAAAGCTTTACCAACAGCTCGGCACCCGGTGTTATCCTGCCCGAAAGGTACGAATTCAGCGTCTGAGGCAACATATCAAGCATCCGGGCGAAATCAGAGAGCTTCTCTGTCCTGCTGTAAGCGAATTCTCTTAACCGGGAGGCAATTAAAGTTTTTTCACGCATAATTTCAATTTAAACTTGACTTATATAAGCTCTTTATCTTAGTTTAGCAGCGCAATAAGTCAATTGTTTTACAGTTTTATAAGATTAACATCTTAAATGTAACACTTTTTCGGAAAATATCAAAAAAAATAGCCAAAAGAGAGGTACACGATGCAGCAACCACCTGAAATGAACTTCGAAGAATTGAGGGACCTTGGACTTATTAACGAATCGGAATTTAGAAACTTCACGATCCGGCAGAGGTTTGACGAACTGAAGCAGCAGGGAATCAAAACTAGCATCATCAAGGAGATGCTTGCCGACCAGTTTTATCTTTCTCCCGAATCGATCCATGGTATTTACTACAGGAAAAGGGAGAGGCAGAGGCTTTGTTAGTGTGGAGGGTTTAGGGTGGAGGGTGGAGGATTTAGGGTGGAGGTTTAGGGTGGGGGGTGGGGGGTGGGGTGTGGAGAAAAACTATAATCCTCCACACTCTACACTAGTCACTCCACACTACTTTGTGCTTTTTTTCTGCTGACAGCGAATAATCGAACAGTTGTTTTTGATTAATTTGAAAGTTGAAAATGAAAGAGAATATTTGCGGACCAAAATGTTTGACGAACAGCCGGATCAGTAATGACCGAAACTGAAAAGAAGCAGTTCTATGAACAATGCCTCACTGAGCATAAAGGCATTTTCATCAAGGTGGCGAAATCCTGGGCGCGAACTCCCGAAGACCGTGAGGATATTCTTCAGGAGATGAAGTTGAATGTGTGGAGAGCCATCGGGAAGTACGACCCGGGGATGCGCCTCTCAACCTGGCTTTACCGTGTCTGCCTGAATGTTGCCATATCATACTACAGAAAATACGGCACAAAGCAGAGAGTGACAGTGACGGTCGAAAGTCAGGAGCAGTTCCCCATCAGCGACAGGGACTACACCGAAAAAGAAAAGCTCGACCTCCTGTGGAGGTTTATTCACCGTCTTGGTGATCTCGACAGGGCGATCATCATCCTCTACCTCGAAGATAAACCTCACTCCGAGATCTCCGATATCCTCGGAATATCCAAATCAAATGTCGGGACAAGGATCGGAAGAATTAAAGAAACACTTAAACACGAGTTTGAAAAACTGGAGAAATAAGATGAATGAATTGGACTTTAAACAAAGCTGGAAAAAAGAAGAAGTTGCCCCTCTTGGGCACGATATCCCTGATGGGAAAGTGGCAGAACTGATAAGTTCGATGGGGCCTCTTAAACTTTTCGGTATAATCGCCGGCATTGTGTGGGTGGCGGTTGGTGGTTTGTTTATCGGGAATATCTACCTGAATTCGTTCGCTGAGGCGGGTAAGTTTTTCCTCTATTCGGCTACAGTTCAGATCGCTTTAACTGCCATCGGACTTGTTGTCTATCTTTATCAGCTCAGACTGATCTACAGACTTGATATTACCCGTCCGGTTCTTGAAACCCAATTACGTCTGGAAAAACTGAAGGCCTCAACGCTCTGGGTAACCAGGATCCTCTTTCTGCAACTCCCTCTCTGGACCGTTTTTTACTGGAACGACACGATGTTCAGCACCTGGAACAGTTTACAGTGGCTCCTCCAGGGAAGCATCACAGGGCTGGTCACCTTGGCAGCGGGATGGCTTTTCGTGAACATCAAATTCGAAAACCGTGAAAAAAAGTGGTTCAAAACCATATTCTCCGGAACCGAGTGGACACCGATTGTCGATTCACTCGAATTGCTTGAGAAAGAGGATTAGGTTTGGGGTGGAGGGTTTGGAGTAGAGGGTGGAGTGCGCCTGCGGCGGATTAGTGTGGAGTGACTAGTGTAGAGTATGGAGAAATTCAATTCCTCTACACTCCACACTCCACACTAGGCACTCCACACTAGGCACTCCACACTAGGCACTCCACACTAGGCACTCCACACTAGGCACTCCACACTAGGCACTCTACACTAGGCACTCTACACTTTCTTAACTTCTATCTTCTTGACAGGCTTGTCGGAAGTGCTTTTTCCTTTTTCACCGGAATAGGGGCATTCACCGCTGCCGGCACCGGTTGGGCACTCACCTTTTTTACCTGTTACAGGGCATTCACCGGCTTTTTTATCTTTGGTGGCTCCCTGGGAAGCACCCTTCTTTCCGGAATAGGGGCAGACGTTTGATGCCTGACCGTTCAGGAAGGGGCACTCACTCTTCTTCGCTTCCGGTTTGGGATCGCCGCTCCGGGCATGAGCCGTACTGCCGTTCCAAAGGAATCCGAACATAAACGCCGCGACAAAAGCCGCATAGACAAACAACTTCATTATAACCTCCGGGATTTATTATTCGTAACTATTATTATTTTCCACAAGTTCCCTATAAACGGAGTTCGGAAATATTTGGTTAATTTTGGTTCTTTGATTCACTCAATTTAGTACTGATATTGGAAGACCTTCTCAAGTATTCCCTTCTGCTCGTAACCGGGTTCTTCACCGGTATCCTTAACATTATGGCCGGTGGAGGTTCGATCCTGACACTTCCGGCACTGATCTATATAGGCCTCGACCCCAACCTGGCCAACGGTACGAACAGGATTTTCATTCTGATGCAGAACCTGACGGCGGTTGTTGCTTTCTCACACGAGAAGATGAGTTACTTCAGGGAGTCTTTCCGGCTGGCATTGTTCACGATTCCGGGAGCGATAGCCGGGGCACTTCTCGCCGTAAGAATAGAAGGTGATGTATTCGTAAAGATACTCGGCGTGGTCACCATAATCCTCTCACTGCTGATGTTCCTTCCCGTTAACAAGGCTGCCGAGGGAGGCGACATCAAACATACCAGGCTGGTGCTCTACCCTCTCCTCTTCGGGATCGGCTTCTATGGCGGCTTCATACAGGCTGGCACGGGCATCTTCATCATGTTCGTTCTCAGGAGTGTATTAAAGATCGACCTGGTGAAAGTGAACGTACACAAGGTTTTTATCGCTTTTATTTTCACCATTCCCGCCTTCTTTATTTTTGTTTACCATGGGCAGATCGACTGGCTTGCCGGTTTCATGCTCGGCATCGGTTCTATTTTCGGAGCCTGGGTCTCAGCCAAGGTGGTAGCCAAACTCGGTGAAAAAGTGATTAAAGCCGTCCTGCTCTTTTCAAGTTTATTAATTGCCCTTGATCTACTGGATATAATCTGACATGAAAATTAAATCGATTTTACTGCTGCTGTTCTTTGTTCCTGTTGGTCTGCTCGCTCAGGTTGAAAACGTGAATATCGACGACCCCGTTTACTCCTTCCTCAAAAGAATGAAGGTGAAGGGAGTAATCGAAAGCATACACGATGATGTCCCGAACATGTCGCGGCAGGAGATAAACGACTTCCTCGACATCATCCGCTCAAAGCAGTACAAACTGACCGCGACTGAGAGGGAGCGGCTCGAGTGGTTCACGATACAATTTTCAGGCAGAACACGCGGTGACGGTGTAACCAATCTACTTGGTGGTTCAGATTTCGGCCAAAACCTCGGAGATATTGTTTCAGACAAGATAAAGTATCTTTACTCATAGGATATCAACAACGCGGCCATCTACGATATGGGTTTCAGGGTACAGGGCACACTCGTTGAAAATTTCGGATACATGCTTTATGTAGTGAAGGGACTGGCGACCGGTAACAGACAGTTCGCGCCCATAGTCGATCCCCGCCTGAATCACAACTTTAAATTTGTGGAAGACCTCGAATCGACCCCAAGTTACGACTACACCGATGGCTATTTGAAATGGAGCGCGAGACCGAAACCGGGGATGGAGTTCCTCGCGCAGATCGGAAGGGAAAAAACCCGTTTCTCCACAGGCTATAACGCTAATCTCGTATGGTCCGGTCAGCATGCCGATTTCGACTTCCTGAAGTTTCAGTTCAAGTTCGGACCTGTCCGGTACACTTCGTACCAGGCGTCAACGGTCGGGCGGTATATGGTCGACAGGAGCCAGAACCACACGAAGTACTTCGCGGCTAACAAGTTCCAGCTTCACCTCGAGGATCTTTTCGATATCTCGATCGGTGAGGTGATAGTCTATTCCGACCGTTCACTCGACCTGGCTTACCTGAATCCGCTGATCTTCTACAAGTTCGCGGAAATGTCGCTGCAGGACAGGGATAACGGCACCGTTTTCTTCGACTTCCAGTCCGATTTTATACCTAACCTCGAATTGCAGGCGTCATTCTTTCTCGATGAGAACATCCTGAGCAACATGGGGGATCTGAACCGTTTTTCAAACAAAACTGCCTGGCAGATCGGCGCTTACTGGTACACCCCGGTGAATGACCTCGTACTGACCGGTGAATACACCCGGATCAGGCCTTTTGTTTACACACATACGAATCCAAAAAACACCTACACTTCATGGAATGATCCGGTAGGCCACCCGATCGGGCCGAATGCCGATCAGATCTGGTTGAAGGCAGAATACGCTCTTAACAGGGTGACCGATCTTTATGCGGTTTACAGTTTTACCCGGAAAGGGTGGAATCTCTACGACCCCTCGGGAAAACTGATCTATAACGCGGGGGGAAACCTCTTTGAGCCGCATATCGAAAAAGTGGACCCCGACCATGTCGATTTTCTATCCGGTGACGTGTATCACTACACAAATCTCGAAGCCGGTGTAAGTTTCGAGGCGTTCAGGGATCTTCGATTCAATATCGCTTTGAAAAGCAATATTGCCAAACAGATCGCTACGGGAAAGACGGAAGAAACCACCTGGATCTACTTTAAATTCGTAGTAGAGTATTAATTATTGACAAATTTTTTTATTTTTGTACGAGTTATTAATATTGTTCCTGATTGCCCTCTTCAATCGGCCAACAATAATATTTAATCATTTTAATCACAATTCGGTGCGGGATCCATGCGAATCAGAATTGCGGTTCAATTTGAACCAAAAAAATTGTCAGTCAACTACAACTACGGGATCTCTTCAGCGATAAGAAAACTGCTGAAGGTCGGCACACCAAAGTTCGTTGATTTTATTAAGGATAACGGATACCAGCTGGATCCAAAAAAATTCGACCTTTTCACCTTTTCGTTACGCTTCGAAAAAATGAAAATGTCGGGTCCGATGATCCAATTGGTTTCACCGAAGGCCTATATCCATGTCTCTTTCCCTATTTTACAGGATTTTCTCGATTTCGACCAGCTGGCCGCATCGGTAAAGAAAGAACTGCTGATTAGGATAGAGGGTGAGGAGATCGGTCTGAAAGGGATAAAGCTTGACTTTGTTCCTGAAACATCATTCAGTTCCGAGATGAGGTTCATATTCCTGAGCCCGCTCGTACTTTCGACGTTCCGTTTCGTGAACCAGAAGGAACGGGTGTACTTTCTGAGGCCCGAGGACAAGTTCGAACTGGATACACTTCTTCGTGATAACCTGATCGAGAAATACAAGATAATATCGAAAAATCCCGGTTACCAGCCGGGTCCTCTCCATATTATCTGGGATCAGGATTACACCAACAAGCACCAGAGGATCACTAAAAAGATATGTATCGAGAATCCGAAGGCAAAGCCCATGGATGTGATAGGGATTCTGTCACCCTGTACACTGATGGGTGACCCGAATCTGATCAGGGCAGGTTTCATCGCCGGTTTTGGCGAAAAAACCTATCTTGGGCTCGGAATGGCTGATCACCTTTACGACAGTTCCTACTCGGAAAATATCTGATACAGCTGCCCTAAGGTTTTCCCCTTCGCGGGGTCGAAAAGAAGCTCCAGTTCAAAATCCTTGTAAATTCCGGATCTTTTGAAGTGGAGTTTCTTTTTGCCCGCGACAGCTGCATCGATCTCGCCGAACAGGCTCTCGAAATATTTACTGCCCCTGGTGGTTTTATCCGATTTCATGTATTCCTTGAAAACCTTCTCCTCGAGATCATTTCCGTTCTTTAGCATGATCAGTTCAGGATCATCATTTTCACCCCCTTTAAGAACAAGTGCCGCGTAAGCTATCTCTCCCGGATACTCGCCGGTATTCACCTCACCTCGCAGAATTACAACAGTTGCTTCATCAGCCGTAAGTGATTTCCGGTATTCCTCCCACTCGAAATTAAGTTTGTAATACGTGGAAGAAAAAAGAGTGTCCTTTGCCAACAGAGGAGCGGTTGAACTCACCGCGTTATAAATGGTATCCAGACTCTCGTTCCAGGCTACCAGATCCTTCTTTGAAAGAAGTCTTAAACCTGCATAATACTCGGCATGTCTGAGCCAGAAAACATAATCACTCTCACCTTCCGTAAGGTACGCGCCGTCCAGTTTTGTTTTCGCGAACCAGAACTTGCCGGGATGAAGTGATGAGAGGATCAGATAATTATTGAATGCCAGATGCCTTACTTCGTCATTTGATCCCATCCGGGTCATGTATATCGAGTTGTAGAGTCCGAATGCTTCCTGGGCCTCTTTTTCGACCTCCTGAATATCGGGGACAGGAAGTCCCGGATAGAGGAACTGCCGGATATCGAGGCACCGTCCGAAAAACTCTGCAAGCATTACACCTGCCTCATCCATTCTCCCCTGTCTGAAGAAAACTTTTGCGAGGTGAAGTGTCGCCCTGTTGAGAGCCGGATTAATTCCGTCGTATAACTCCTTTAACCCCTGATACACTTCGATTCCGTACTCCTCTGCCTTTACGAGATCGCCCTGCATCATTTTTATTGTGGCATAGTCACTTAGAAAATCGAGGAAGACCTGGCTTTTTTTAGTGTAGCGCGGCTCCGCTATGCTGAGTCCGTTGAAAATGAGGGAATCGGCGATCGTAAGGTTGCCCGCATCCTTGTAAAGCATTGCGAGCTGCCTTAGTCCACCGAGAAAAGCAGGATGAGGGGTGCCGACCTTGTAAGTGAGTATCTTGAGACCCGACTTGTAAAGTGAGTCAGCCCGTTTGAAGTCACCTGTTTTCGCGAATACATCAGCGAGACTGATCTGATTAATGGCATAGATGGCATCATCCTTCCCCCGTACCTTCTCCCTGATCTTGATCGAGTTGGCGATGTAATTGATCGCGTTCGGGATATCGTCGATGTAGAAACTCATTCTGCCGATGTTGGCCAGATCTGCGGCGTACACTTCATTCTCCGTCCCCATGATCTGCTTGTCGATATTCTCAGCAAGCATATAATACTCGAGGGCTTTTACGTAATTCTTTCTCGACTTGTGAAGATCACCCAGGTTAACCAGGGTTGTAGTGAAGGAGTAGTTCATGGCACCGGAGGCCTTCTCCTTGATCTTAAGGGTTTTCAGGAAGGTCCTCTCAGCGTCGAGGAATCGTAGCCGTCTCTGATAGATCATCGCGAGATTGTTGAGAGCCTTTGCATAGTTGGTGTCGCTTTCACCAAACTCCTTTTTCGCCTGCTCCGCGGCCTGCTCGGCGAAGACCATCGCTATACCGAACTGACCCTGGGAAAAGTAGTTTTGCACTCTGTTGTTAAGCTCCCTGTAACTCTGGGAGTAAAGGGTGAATGTAAATAGAATCAAGAGGAGAAGTGTTGTACGCTTCATTGGCACCGGTTAGTTTAAGAATTTTTAAAATTACAGAAAGGAAATCTAACTATCGGAGAGGAGAAAGGGAATCCCTTATTTTTCCTTCATTGTGAATGAACCGTCCCAGTCAGCAGACGGTGGGTCAACTTTCAAGTATGAGATGCGGCGGAGGAATTCGGCAGAAGCGGGATCACCCGGCTTCAGTTCGAGGCACTTCGTGAAGAGCGCCTCACTCTTTTCAAAACTTTTTACAAAGTAGAGTTGCAGGGCCTCATCAAAGGTGTTGAAGTAATCCCCGAAAGCCCTGAAATTTTCATCTGAGATAACTTCGAAAACTTTTACAGACTTGTTTTTTCCCTTTACCTTGATAATATCCAGAACACGCGTGTGGATACCGGTAGCCTTGATCTGATCGTGGACCGGTTCGGAGATCATGATATTTACTCCGTACAGCTTACCGGCCCCTTCGAGTCTTGATGCAAGATTTACCGTATCACCCACAACGGTGTAATCGAACACCTGCTGCGAACCCATGTTTCCGAGGATCACTCCTCCTGTATTGATGCCGACTCTCATCCGGATCTCAGGTTGCGCGGGATTGGTCCTCCGCAGATTGAGCTCATCGCACTTCCTCTGCATCTCAAGCGCGGCTTTCACCGCCGAAACAGCATGCCCGTCGAAGTGAAGCGGTGCGCCAAATTCGGCCATTATTGCGTCACCGATGAATTTGTCGATTATTCCACCGTTATTCGTTACAATCCGGGTCATCTCGGTGAAGTATTCATTTAGCATCTTCACGAGTTCGGCAGGTTTTATGGTTTCCGAAATGGTTGTGAAACCCGCGATGTCGGAGAACAGAACCGTAAGTTCCCTCTCCTCGCCGCCGAGTTTGAGGCTCTCGGGGTTATCGATCAGCCTGTCCACAACAGTTGGTGAAAGGTATCTTGAGAATGCCGACTTGATGAACGACTGCTCCTTCGCCGCCGTGTATTGAACCGTGACGAGAAGCGCGAGATACGCTACAAGAATGTTCGCCTGAAAAGTGATCATCGGGAATATCACCCGTTCAGTCACGAGAAAATAGGAGAATGGAAACGATACCAGGATCAGGATTCCGAACAGCGTGTGGAAATAAAGTCCGTTCTTGAAGAGGGAAAGCAGACCCAGGAGCGCGGTTGCCACAACCACCACAAAGAGGAACCATGAATCTTTAAATGTCTTAAAAAAGGAACCGGTAAGCAGCGCGTTCATAAGCGCCGCGTGGATCACAACGAGCGGTGCCGCGTTGTCTAGCGTTGTGGGTCCGGAGTCCGAAATACCCGTTGAAACATCGCCCACAAATACAACATTTCCCTCATAAAACGAAGTCAGTTCATCGGTCAGTTCGGGATCAGACGACCTTGTGATGAAATTTCTGATCTCCATTTTTCTCTTGTCTTCCTGCCACTTCACAGGGTACGGGATGTAAGTTTGTCCGTGTTCATCGATCGGGATCACCACATCTTTCTCAAGTTTGCTCTCTTTCAGGGCTGGGATCGTCAGGCTTTCACCCCACTTTATCACGATACTGTCAGGTTCAACATCGTACATCCGGCAGAACATCGCAACGGTTGATGTCGGTATGTAACCGCTGTCGAGTTTCAGTACCAGGGGGTAGAATCTGTAGACGCCGTCCGACTCGGAAAGAGCTGTTATGTGTCCCGAAGTGGCGGCTGCCGCCGAGAACTGATCATCCTGAACCATTCCCCTGCCGGCGTGGAAGGGATTCCCGGTCCCCACCTCTTTCGGGAATATCCTGAACTCATCCATCAGTCTCCTGTAGTAAACCCCTTCCTTCTCAATACCGCCATGCTTCTCAAGTGTCGCCGAAAACCCGGCAGGCAGGCAGATATTTCCCGCGTCAGAAAGCGCGGCGGCAAAAATGGAATCGGAAACTGCGTCTGAAGGACGTGCAAAGATGATATCAAACATTACAGCGTCAGGTGAGAACGATGAGAGCTCGTTCATCGCTGTCGCGAGGAATTTCCGGTCAAGCTGGTTTGATCTGAGGTACTCGTATGTGAGGTCGTTTATGTTCAGAAACACCACCCTGGGCGAAGGTTGGGGGGTCGCGCCGTTTTCGTTCGCGTAGCGGTAGATCAGATCACCGGCCTTGTTGTCGAGCGAGTTCCCGGACAGTTCGAACAGGAAATGCGCTCCGGCCTGCATGATGATCAGCACCATTCCGGTTATCAGGAGGGTCTTTATCGAGTAACGGCTTCTGAACAGCAAATAGTCACTTTCAAAAAAAAATAAGACTGTGGATACCAAATTGCGCAAATTGACCCGAATTATCAAATCCTCAGATCACAAAAGAAGAAATTGTCATCTTATCTGCCATAATGACAGCGTATGTCAGAATTGCAGAAATTATTTGACATTTTATCTGCCATATTGACGATGTTCTGGCAGCACTTCAACATAAAAACCTGTTTTTCGGCAAGTTTTCTGTTTGGCACGCTCTTTGTAGTATATATGCCAAAGAGTTCAACAACCAATTAAGAAATTAACCACAGGAGATAAAACAATGAGAACACTGGTCTATAATCCAATGAAAGAGATGTTAAGAATGAGCAACGCGATTGCTGATTCACTCGAAAGAGAGATCAACTCTGCTTTTTCGAAGCCGGCAGTTTTCAGCCCAAGAGCTGATATAACCGAGAGGGATGGCGTGGTAGGCATCCACCTCGAGCTCCCCGGTCTTAAAAAAGAGGATATCAAACTGACCGTTGTTGAGAACACGATCACCGTTGAGGGAGAAAAGAAGCTGGCAACCGATGAGAACACCCGTTACTTCATAAGCGAGAGGATATCCGGTTCGTTCAAGCGCAGTTTCAAGATGCCGTTCGAAGTTGACAGAAACAGCATCGAGGCTTCATTCGCCGACGGAATTCTTACCGTCTCACTGAAGAAAGCCGAGAAAGAACCCGAAACAAACAAAAGCATTGAAATAAAATAAACGCGAAAGGAGCAAAACCATGTCAAAGGAATTGAATAAAACAGTTAATGATGAGTCAATGGTAAAAGTTACCGAGGACACCTGGAAAGAGGCATTCGACAAAGAGAACTGGATACTCCCCGAGGTTAACCTCCTCGAAGATGATGAAGCCTTCTTCGTGGTCGCCTCAATGCCGGGAGTAAAGAAGGATGATGTAAGGATAAAACTCGAGAACGGTAACCTCGTGATCATGGGAAGGATCGAGAGGGCAAAGTTCGAGAACAGGAAGATCCTCCTGAAGGAGATCAACACCGGCAACTTCTACCGCAAGTTCAAGGTAGCCGATTCGATCGACACCGAGAATGTCGACGCCTCATTCGAAGACGGTCAGTTGATCCTCAGACTCGCGAAACACGAGCGGATCAAACCAAAAACGATCGAAATAAAATAGTCACCTCTCAAAAAATAAATCAAAAAGAGCGCGGTTGATGATGGCCGCGCTCTTTTTGCTTTAAATATTTCCGGAAGGGTTACTTCATCAATATCATCTTCTTCACAGAAGAGAAACCGCCCGAACGGAGTTCATAGAGGTACATTCCGCTCGGCAGGTCAGCCGCGTCGAAAGACACCTGATAATTGCCCGCTTCCTTGTAACCTTCAACAAGGCTTCTGACCTTCTGGCCCAGTGTGTTGTAAACGCTAACCTCTACGTCACCCGCAACAGGTAACGCGTACCGGATAACGGTTACGGGATTGAAGGGGTTGGGGAAGTTTTGGGATAAAGAATACGAAGCCGGAGTGCCCGAAAGTTCTTCTTCCACACCCACCATAACATGGGACGCGAACTGCAGGTCGTCGAAATAGAGTGTTCCGATATTCTTTTTGCCGGGTGTCCAGGTAAGTTGGAAACTGTCGAATCCGAAAGGAGGCTCCAGTGTACCGTTACCGATCCATGAGCCGACGGTATCGTTTTGAAGGTCCCACCTGACCATTTTCCATCCGTACCAGTCTATAGTTTTCCACAGATTTACTTCATGGCCGCCCGTGCCGCCGTCATTGAGGCAGAATCGGAACTTGTTGCCGCTTCCGTCGCCGAAAACCATCGCTTCGATGAAACTGAACAGTGTACCGGAGATTGTCGGCGAAGTTGCTCCGAAGTATTCGCGTATCAGCCACTGATTGGCGAGGGGGTCCCATCCGTAGGTCATTTTCATCGATTTCGCGCTGCCCGAACCGTGGTTGATGAAAACTCCATCGGTGTAGATGTTGGTTGTATCGGTCAGAATGCCCGTGGTCGAACCCGACTGCTGAGGCACCCACCAGTTGGAGATACCGCTTTCGAAAAGATCGACGGGAGTGGTAGTAACCTGAGCAACCCAATCGCGTCTAAATACGAACTCGAAAGGAGTGGTTGAGAGATTTCCGCTCATATCCTCTATTCCCGGTTCGATCCTGACTTTGTAACTCTTGTCATACTCAAGATCTTCACGGGTGAAGATA
>RHKR01000078.1 GCA_008363265.1 Chlorobiota bacterium | reverse complement strand
AGTCGATGGTCCTGCAATAATAGAACGCGGAAATTATGTCATGAGTGTATTTAGGCATCTTGAAATCGCCGTCGGAAGTTTTGGCTTTCCCGCTTCTGTGATCGAAGAAAGCTGAATAATCCTTCGTGAAACTTCCTTCCTTGATGTGCTGCTCGAATCGCCATGGAAACAAACCCTGAACATCGAGGTACGATTCATACCTGTCCCTGACCTTGAATACAGGATCGAATGAAGGAACTGAATTCACTTCAAAAAGGACATTGTATGTATCCCTTCCGGCAACTTTCTTTATCTTGGGTATCTGCATAGTAGCGATACCAGCGGTGACGAAGCCGTAATTAACGTTGAAAGTTAACTTTTCACCCTGTTTGAATGCCTTGTTAGTGACCTTTGGGAAATCATCGTTTACCTCTGTCTGTGACATAAAGCCACCGAACAGTATAACCACTCCCGCCAAAACCAGACTATACATCGCTCTTTTCATTGTTTTTTCCAATCTTTGATTTCACTGAAATTGTCTTTAATCGCAGTTACTACTTTTTCACTGTCTATACTGCTCATACAATTCAAACGGGCACATTGTTTCAGAGTGCAGTCGTGGCAATCAATTTCCGGCGTAAAGATGAGCCTCCTGGTGGTCCAGGGACCCCATCTTTCAGCCGAACACTGAGTTACCTTCGGGTAGAAACCGACCGAAAAAGAACCGGCTGCTGCTGCAATATGCAGTGGACCCGTTGAATTTGAAATGAATAAATCACTCTCTTTTATCAGTGATGTAAGTTCCTTAAGGTCCAGGTCTCCGGCAAGAACAACCGCATCTGTTTCACCCTTCACTTCATTGCATTTACCGATCTCGGAAACAGAACCTGTTATATAGAGGTCGAAACGACCATCTTCGGAAAGCATTTTGACTATTTCCCTGTATTTTTCAACGGGCAGATCAGCAGCACTGCCGCCGCTTCCGGGGTGGATCAGTGTGACCGCCTTTGTGTTGTCAGGGGTAAACCTGCTGAAACCGGGAATAAACTTAAAAGTATCAACACTGTAGCTGTAGTTACCGTTCCAGGGGATCATCCTCAGATTATATTCAAGTTCGTTTCTCTCAGCAGTTTTCCGGTGTTCAAATACGCGGTCGTTGAACAAAAATGAGTACCACCTGTAACCGGTACCGGTTCTTTTATTGATACCGGCAAGAAAACAGATGAGGGCGATCTTGAAGTCGGGAGAAACAACAAATACCCGCGCGAACCTGTATTCCCTGAGCATTGTTACCGCATCTGAAATACTTCCGCCGTCAAATTCATCCCTGCTCAAAAATCCATCCACAAAAGGGGAAGCTTTTATCAGATCGGCAGTGTAATCCCGGCCCATGAACCATACCTCCGCGTTCCCATCCCCCTTCAACACTTCAGCCATCGGAAGTGTCAGCACGACATCCCCGATGCGGTCACTTCTTATTATTAGAACCTTGCTCGCCGCGGTTTTCACTTATCTGTGGTTTTACTGTTCAAAAGCTGAATTATTTTTTCGTAATTCTCCCTCTTTTCAGGTTCCTTCTCGATCAGTTTTTTAAAGATCCCGATCGCCTTCTCGGTGTTGCCCTGCCGTGCATGAATTATCGCCATACCGGCAGTGACGATCTCACTCCCGCTGTCTTCAAGCGGTTCTTCTTCGGGCGGAAGATCGAATGGACCCTCATCAACCGTGGTTGTTTCCACGGTCGGGTACTCACCGAGGGGAAGTCCACTGCCGTATTCATCAATTTCGAACTCTTCCTGATCCGGCGTTTCTGTTTCACCCTCATCAAAGAGCGGTTCTTCGGTCACCTCATCATCAGCCGGAATATCAGGTTCAAACTGCGGTAATTCTTCTGATGTGTCGTCTGAGATCTCAAACCGGGAAATTGCTTCAGTTTCGGCCCTTCTTACCCCTTCAAGTTCCACTTCCGCTTCACTGATCAGTTCACGGTACCAAGCGGTCAGCTCGTTAACTGAAAAATATTTCGATGCCGAGTTCAGGGTAATCTCAGCCTGCCTGGGCTTTTTAAGATCGAGAAACAGAATTATCAGGAAATAATATGCCGCCGGATTGCCGGGATACTTCTGCATTCCTTTTTTCACCTCAAGAATCGCTTCTTCATATTTCCCCTCTTCTCTCAGTACGGATGACCGCCTGAGGAACAATCCGGGGATACCTGATCCGATCGCGAGTTTTTCGATCTCCCTTTTGTAAAGTTCGTTTGTTGATCCGGCCATTGTCTACTCCCCTACCATCCCGAAACTGTTTCAAGCAGGATATCTTCGGTCAGCTTCTCGATCGCCTGCTCGATCGCACTGTTTCTGCCGGCCTGACCCGCTGTGGCGGCATAATCACCGTAATTTGAGAACTGCCGCTCGAATACTGTTTTCTTCATCTTCAGGTCTCTGTAGTTCACCTGAACAGTGATCGAAAGCCGGCGCGACTGCACCTGCTCACCTGTGGTGATTGCTGCCGGGGTATCCGAAATTCCAAGGATCGCGCACTCAAGCACTGCATCAGACTTGGTTTTGTCTGTAATTATAAAACTGTTGTCGTCGATGAACTTACGGGTAAGGGTGTTCGTAAAGTTCTGACTGAGAAGGGGTTCACCCGACCCGCTTTGGTCCTGAGCGAACGGAATTGCCAGCGACTTCAGATGCGGCGGAATAGATGCACCCGTGAAAGAGTAGGGACAACTGCAGCCCGCGAGGGTCATCACCACGAGCAGTATGGCTATCAGTGATATTCTTAAAATTCCGTGTATTGCCATGATCCGCTATAATCCCAGTTTATCAAGTTTTCTGTAGAGAGTCCGTTCAGACATGTTCAGATAGAGCGCGGCCATTCTTTTGTTACCCCCGGCCTTCTCAAGAGCTCTGACTATCATCTCCTTCTCGATCTTGTCGAGGTTAAGGTCATCCGGTTCATCAGCAGTGGCAACCGCGCCGTGGCTGTCAACCCGAAAACCGAGATTCACCCTTAGATCGGCGATCATATCCTTCAGCTCGAGAATATCCTTCTTTAACTCAAAGAGCGCGCGGTAGATAAAATCCCTCTCGACCTCGTCGGATGTTTTATTCAACCTGACAGGAAGGTTTTTCGAGGTGTTTCCTGTTTCTTGCCTGAGAAGCGATCTGAACGAATCCGAGGTCAGCAGGTCGGTACGGCTAAGGGCTATGGCGGTCTCAACCGTGTTTTTCAACTCCCTTACGTTTCCGGGCCAGGGGTAGTCGAACATCAGATTGATCGCATCGGTAGAAAACTCGATCATGGGTCTGTTGTTAGATTCACAGTACTGACGCGCGAAGTGTTCGGCAAGTTCTTCAATATCCTCTTTTCGCTTCCGGAGCGGGGGTATCTCGAGAGCAACAGCTTTGAGCCTGAAGTAAAGGTCTTCCCTGAATCTCTTCTCGTCCACCATGTCCTGGAGGTTCTTGTTGGTGGCGGCGATCAGCCGCACATCCACCCGGGTGGTGCGCTCGGCTCCTATCCTCATAAATTCTTTTGTTTCGAGAACACGAAGGAACTTCACCTGCGTTGCCAGCGGCATCTCCCCGATCTCATCAAGAAAGAGTGTGCCGTCATCAGCCAGTTCAAAATATCCTTTTCTGTTCTCTGTTGCACCTGTGAACGATCCTTTGGTATGTCCGAAGAGTTCACTCTCAAGCAGGCTTTCAGGTATGGCCCCGCAGTTCAGTGATAGCATTTCCTTGCCTGATCTCCTGCTGACCATGTGGATCGCTCTGGCAAACACTTCTTTACCGACACCACTTTCTCCATAGATCAAGATGGTGATATCGCTCGGCGCAACCTGCAGGATGATATCCACCAGGTCTCTGAGCTCTTTCGATTTGCCGATAATTCCAAGTTTTTTCTGAATATCTTCCATAACTATACCGTGATCATCAATCCATCGTGGGCAACCGTGAATTTGTTAAGTCCATCAGGATAAAGATTTGTAATTTTTGTGATCAGCGCGGAAGGATCGTCAGCGTCGATGTGGGTCAGTATTACTTTTTTAAGATCGTTCGACTCGATTATTCCGATAATATCTTCCACAGTTACATGCGTGGTCTCCGTTACCAGGATCGCTCCGTTGCCAAACTTTAATCCCGCCAGATCCATCGATGTACCAACATCACCCGAGTAATAAAGTTCACCCGTACCCGAGGTGACCGCGATACTGAAACTTTTCAGGTCGAGACCCTTTACACCAAGTTCACGATATTTTTCGAGATGTGAGTTCTCAATAGCGGTTATTGTGAACTTCCCTCTGAAATCGGTCTTCTTTCCGGTTTCGATCCTCTTCAGATTCAACTGGAACGGAAGTCTTTCCTCCAGTAGAAAGCTTCGCATGAGCAATTCCCGGATGAAGTTAATGCTTCCCTTCGAGACGAAAAGATCGAGCGGCATCTGCCTTTTTATCAGTTTCATCTGCTGAATAAGAGTGATGAGCCCCGAAAAATGATCCGGATGGAAATGCGTGATCAATATTCCGTCGATCTCATTGAAGCCGATCCCCAGCCGCAACAGAGCGCGGCTTATCCCGTCGCCGGCGTCGATCTGAAGATTGTACGAGTCGGATCTTATCAAAAAAGAGGAGTGAAAACGGTTTAGCGACGATTTGCCGGATCCCGTACCGGTAAAAACTATTTTAATGGAATCAGACATATTGTCTCCCGGATCAGAGTGAAGATAAAATCTCTATTCGACGCCTTCACCCTCGGGGGCAAGGGTGTCGTCAAGAAAATAACTTATGCTCTCCCCGGGGAATTCGTTCTCTACCATAAGCACACAATTGTTTGCCTTCCGGAAATTGTCATTCGCAAGGTAGAAAAGATACATACCTGCGTAGGCTGCAACGGCGAATTGCGATCTTGGATGTCTTTCTACAAGAATCTCCAGGAACTCGACTGCCTTCTCGCCATCTTCTGTAATCAGAAATCGTATGTACAAGGTGGTGTCTGACTCGATCTTGCCCTGCAAAGGAGATATCATCCCCTTGAGAATATCGACTTCGCCATTCCGGTAAAGATCGAACAGTTCCTTTGCACGATTGTCCTGCGCGAATCCGGAAGATGATAGAGTGAGGAAGACAAAAATGATCAGGAAAAAGTTTTTCATTATTATACCACTGCGGTCCTGTATTTTTCAAACACGCCAACCACCCCGCCAAAAAGCGTGGCGGAGGTTACCCTCTCGATCTTCACATCAACATAGTCGCCTTCAGATATTCCGTCCTGCACGGGGAAAATCGCGACTTTGTTGGAGTCCGTCCGTCCCGCCATGAACTGGTCGCTTTTCTTCGAAAAACCTTCAACCAGAAGCCTTTCGGTGGTGCCGATAAGCCTGTTGTTCAATTCGAGGGAGTGTCTTTGCTGAAGTTCGATGATCTGCTGTAATCTCTTTGTTTTCACCTCTTCCGGAACATCATCCTCCATTCTGAAAGCTTTTGTTCCCTCTCTCGGCGAATATTTGAACATGTATGCACCGTCATACTTGACCTTCTCCATGACATCAAGCGTCATGAGGTGATCTTCGAGTGTTTCAGTAGGAAATCCTGTAATTATATCGGTCGAAAAACTCACACCGGGGATTATCTTTCTGGCCTTCTCGATAAGCTCGAGGTAATGCTCGACCGTGTAGGTTCTGTTCATCAATTCAAGAATACGGTTCGAACCCGACTGAACCGGAAGATGAATATAGTTGCAAAGGTTTTCGTTCTCAGCGATCGTGAAGAGGAGTTTATCGGAAAGATCCTGTGGGTGTGAAGTGGTGAACCTTACACGCATTCCCCTGTCGACTGCAGCGACCGCCGCGAGGAGATCAGCGAAATCGTTTCCGTTGTCGATGTATGAGTTTACATTCTGTCCGAGAAGCGACACTTCCCTGAATCCTTTTGCCGAGAGGTGCTCCACCTCTTTAACTATCGACTCAAGGCTGCGGCTTCTCTCCCGGCCGCGGGTGAAAGGTACAACACAGTATGTGCAGAACTTGTCACATCCACGCATAACGGATATCCACGCCTGAAGGCCGTCTTCACGGTAGGGCATTATGTCGTCATAGGTCTCTGTTCTCGAGAGCTTTACTCCGATACCCTTTCCGCCGCTGTAGACCACATCAAGCAGTTCAGGAAGGCGACGGTATTCGTCGGGTCCCACCACCATATCAACCAGTTTTTTCTTATCGATCAGATCTGAACGAAGTCTCTCCGCCATACAGCCAAGGATTCCCACAACCATTCCGGGCTTTTGATCCTTAATGGTTTTAAGGTTTCCCAGTCTGCCGTAGATCCTCTGTTCGGCGTTATCCCTGATACTGCAGGTATTAAGAAAAACCACATCAGCTTCGTGTACATCGTTTGCAAGATCGTAACCATTATTGTTCAGAATGCCCATTACCAGTTCGGTATCGGCAACGTTCATCTGACAGCCGTATGTCTCAATATAAACTTGTTTCTTGCTCATCAAATCTTCATTTTTGTTTGAAATGGTGTCGCGGGATCACACTCCCGGAAAGTGAATATTTTAAACGTTCAATATAATCATTTTCGGTCTTTCGAGCGGGTACTCAACAATTCTCTATGCCATTTTGTCATACAGCATGAATTTTTTTATATTAAGTGCGCAGGAATAAAATGAAGGAGAGTGGAAATTATCAGAAACTTTTTATAAATTGTAATGTTTAATGGAGAGTTTTTAATCCAATTAAAGGAGCTCGTATGCGCGTTATTTCAGTACTGTTTTTAGTGGTCTTATCATCACATATCATCTTTGCCCAGGATGCCACGGAGAAGCAACCAACAACTCTCGACGGAATATCTCTAGGCATGACCAAAGAGCAGGTGAAGGCGGTTTTCCCTCATCCGACATCCGAGGGATATGACGATAACCTGTGGCTGTTCGACAGTACAAACATCAGCATAACATTTGATGATAACGGTGTTGTCACGGAAGTGATTAGTGATGATCCCAACTCAGTAATCATTTTTGAAGGACTTTTAATCCCGATTGGCTCCAGTATGGAGAAGGCCGCAGGTTATCTTGGACCCCCAACCAAGACCTTTAATACAGACATGGTTTCAGAGTACTATTTCGCCGATGCGGGTGTTGTGCTGCTAACTTTCGCGGGGGAAGACGGAATTGCCCTTCTATCACTGACAAAAACTTACGATAAAGAGTAATTTCCAAACAAAAATACCCGGCACTGATCAGATCAATGCCGGGTATTAAACTCAACAGATAAACTGCTAATTCGTCAGACTTCGCACCGGGGCCGGTATTTTCCCGCCACGATTAAAGAAAACATCAGAGCTCAAAACCTTCACGGGCATGATCGGTGCCTTGCCAAGCAGTCCACCATAGTCAACCGACTCTCCAACACCTTTACCGTAAGCCGGGATAAGTCGGCATGCCGTTGTTTTTTCGTTGATGAGTCCAATTGCGGCTTCGTCAGCTATTATTCCCGCGATGGTGTTAACAGGCGTATCACCGGGAATGGCAACCATATCGAGGCCGACCGAACAAACAGCCGTCATTGCTTCAAGCTTTTCAATCGTCAGATGTCCTTTCTCCGCCGCCGAGATCATACCCTGATCTTCACTCACAGGGATGAAAGCACCACTAAGTCCACCCACAGATGAACTGGCCATCAGCCCGCCCTTTTTCACACTGTCGTTAAGCATGGCAAGCGCTGCTGTGGTACCGGGGGCACCAACATCCTCGAGGCCGATCTCTTTCAGAATATCAGCAATACTGTCGCCTTCTGCAGGTGTTGGAGCAAGTGAAATATCAACGATCCCAAACTCAACGCCGTCTTTTTCAGCGACTTTTCTGCCAACAAGTTCACCGGCCCGGGTGATCTTGAAAGCTGTCTTTTTGATCACTTCAGCGATTTCCTGGATCGAAGCACCCTTGTGATTCTTAAGGGCTTCGAGCACGACACCCGGGCCGCTCACACCAACATTCAGTGTGGCATCACCTTCGGTTATACCATGAAAAGCACCGGCGATAAAGGGGTTATCCTCAACCGCGTTACAGAACACAACAAGTTTAGCACAGCCGATCGACCAAGCATCACGGGTAATGTAAGCAGTATCTTTGATCACCTGAGCCATCATCTTGATCGCGTCGATATTAATTCCAGCTTTGGTCGAGCCGATGTTAACGCTCGAACAGACCTTTTTAGTGGTCGAAAGTGCCTGCGGGATCGAAAGGATAAAATTCTTTTCACCCGGGGTCATCCCTTTCTGAACGAGGGCCGAGTAACCGCCGATGTAATCAATACCGATTTCATGAGCTGCCCTGTCCATCGCTTCAGCGATCTTCACATACTCTTCCGGTGAGAAGGAATCTGCAGCTTCTATCGACTCGGCATTCTTTACATGGTTCCCGGCCAGACGGGTGATCTTCTCGTAGATCTTCTGTGTGACCACATTAATATTTCTGTCGCTGCAATCCCTGAGGTTTATCCCCATTGTCACAGTTCTGATGTCGAAGTGCTCCACTTCGCTCATCATGATGGTTTCCAATACTTCTGTAAAATCGAAATTCATATCTTATCTTTTTTTAGAACTTAAGAACTTAGGAACTCAAGAACCTAAGAACATCTGTTAACTTGAATACTCCACACTCCACACTCTACACTCTACACTATAGAATCCCCACCCCAAACCCCAAACACTCCACACTAAATCCTAAACATATACTGAAAAATATCCTCATGCTGGGCGTAAATCTTCACGTTCAGCTCGGAGGCCACTTTCTGAAGTTCCTCCTGGATCTCTTTCAGATTCTTTGGTGATGAAGTGATGTCGATTATCATGATCAAAGTGTAGAAATTCTGCATGATCTTTTGACTGATATCCTGGAGGTCGATCTCCATTTCAGCGAGGCAGCCGGTGATACGGGCTACAATTCCCGGTTTGTTCAGTCCGAAAGAGGTCACGATAACCCTGCCCTCAAATTTTTCGGTGGTCCCGGGTATCTGCCGGACTTTCGAGAGTTCCCGCTCAACATATTCTTTAACCATCTCAGGCGTTGCACCAGCGCCGAGTTCATCAATTGCTTTATTGGTAAGTTCCCAAACCAGTTCTTCTGAGATCTTCAAGGTTTTGGTCCTTTATAATTATTTTGTAAAAATCGTAAAATGCCGTTCTTTATTTCAGTGTTCTTACTCGTAATGAGGTCGTATGTGTAAGAAAGGTTTCCTCTGTAAAATCTGAGCATAATATAGTTCGCCTCTATAAATGCATCGAAATATCTGTGCGCTTTGATCGCGTCGACCACGAGCCAGCTCCCGAAAGCAACCCAAGCCATTGTGATGACAGGATTAATGTACTCCCCCGCATAAACCTGTCCGGCCCCGGGAAGTATCGCCGACATTACCATCCCGAGAGTCATAGAGTAACTTTTGTCCTCGGCCGAATCACACAAGGCGATCAGGTCATCTGAATTACCGGCTCTACTGAGGCTCTCTTTGGCATCATCCCACTCCCCCGCGAAGATGTGGCGCCACCCCTTCCAGTAGGCGAACTCTTTTCCTTTCTCAGGAAAAACTTTTTCAAGTTTTGCTGAACGGTCATCAAATTGTCTGAAACGCCTTTCAAGTATCAAAACCTTCAGTATCTCCACCTCGGCTTCAAATTTCCGGTTTCTGTCAGAGGTGGATAAAGATGCTGTTTCGAAGAATTTTCTTGCATCTTTGAACTGACCCGTCTCTTTGAGGCACTTTCCTCTCAGAAAAGTGCTCCAGTAAAGTCCCGCTCTGAGCGTGTCAAAGAACGCCAGCCGTTCGGCTTCAATGAACGCATCGTAGAATTTGCCCGCACTGAAAAGTGAATCGGCAAATGCCATCTGCATGGCGAGTGGATCAGTTTGCCCATTTATAACTTTTGGCAACATCAAAAATAACAAGAATTGGAGAAAGAACAGCCTTCGCATCACTCTTCCTCCACGATTTCAAGGGGGGGTGGTAGCGGCTTCTCGCCATAATAGTAATCGTAAAATTCCTTCTCAGTTCTTTCTTTGGCTTCCCTGTTGTATGTTTTGGCCGAAAGCACGCTGCCGTAAATATTGCCGGCGTTGAAAAAGAGGGCGATCGAACTGAATATTATACCACTCCGGGGATAGCCGTCAATGAAATTAGAGTAGGCCAGATAACCGAAAATCCCGGTTAGAAGCATGCTCGCGGCAGCCTCTCCATAATCGCCTGTGTAGATCCTGCCTGCCCCGGGGAAGATCGTGGAGAGTATTCCCGCGAAAAGGGGTGACTTTTCGTCCGGATCCACCCGTTTCTCAAGATTCTCCAAAAGGAATCGTGAGCCCTTTTCACCGAATAAATAAACTTTCTCAAGGTCCTCTTTCCCG
>RHKR01000077.1 GCA_008363265.1 Chlorobiota bacterium | reverse complement strand
ATGCCGTGGTTGGCGACGTAGAGCCTGGGTTCGATGGTGAAGACCTGGTTTTTCTCCAACGGGATGAAGGGGAGGTTGCCGTACTTCTCCCAGGCGGGGAAGAGGCCGGGGCCTGCGTCATGCGCGACTCTTCCGACCTGGTGGCCGAGGCCGTGGGGGTATTCGTCGAATCCGTTTGAGGTGATGTGTCCGCGGGCGGCGGCATCAACATCTACGCCGGTTATGCCGGGTTTAAGTGTTTCGGCTGCTTTGGTGATGGAAGTTAATAGTACATCGAATCCGCGTTTTACCTCTGCAGGGGCATCGGTTTCGTCATCTTTCAGGATGTACCATGTCCGCTGGAGGTCGGAGCAGTAGCCTTTGTAGTTAACTCCGAAATCGATGTTAATCAGGTGCCCGCCTTCAACCTTACGGTCGGTTGGTCCGGCGTGCGCGCCTGCGGTGTCGGGGCCTGTGAAGACTGCCGGGCAGCTGTCGGCCTCCCATGCCACGGTAAGTCCTCGGTCGTGGGTGCGCTTGGTCATGAATGCTGCTATCTCTTTTTCGGTGCGGCCTTTGGTGATGAACTTGCCAACTTCATCGAATATCTCAAGTGTTATAGCAACGGCTTCACGCATTATCTTAAGCTCGTCGGCTGATTTTCTTCCGCGGAGAGAGGAGACAATGTTCTCTGAGGAGACCAGTCGCTCGCCGTATGGAGTGCCGGCGAAATGGTCGAGCAGCACCTGATAGAGTCCGAAAGTCAGACCGTCTGCAAGGTTCATGCTTTTCGAAAAGTTAACGGCGATCGTTTTCGGATCCACTTCCTTCACGAACTCGAGGAGGGGTTCGCGGATCGATTTCACATAGCCGGTTATGTCGTCGAATGTGCCGGCATCCTTCAGGTTTGCCATGTCAAGCGAGCCGAGGATCGCTTTTCTGTGCCCATGTTTTGTAAGGATAAAAGCCGACTGCCATGTAACATTCACGCCGGCGATGGTATCGAGCACGGGGTCGTGGATCGAAGCGCTCTCACGAACGAATGTGAGCCACATGTCGATGTTCTGCTCTTTAAGAATTTCAATTGCCTGCTGTTGCTTCTGAAGGATAATGTCGTTCATCTGTTTTGATCTCCGTTAAATTTTACCCCGGGAGCCTTATCAGAAGAGTAGGATCCAGAGGACATAGTCGAGTATAAGAATTAGTGCCGCCGAGAGGACGAACGAGCGAATTGTAGCGTTGCCCACGCCTTCCGCCCCGCCGCCCGTGCGGAGGCCGTTGTGCACCCCGATAAGGGAGGTTACGGCTCCGAAAAATACCGTTTTTACGAGCCCCGTGAAGAGGTCGTAGAGTTGAAAATATTGTTTTACCGACTGAAAGAATACCGCCGGTGAGACCCCAAGAAAATAGTTCGACACCAGAAACGCGCCGAAAACTGCTATAAACGATGCAAAAAGCGCGAGGATCGGAAGCATCACTATAGAAGCGAGGAACCTCGGCATCGCGAGGAAGCGGATGGGGCTTATCGCCATGCTCTCGAGGGCGTCTATCTGCTCGGTTACTTTCATTGTGCCGAGCTCCGCGGCGATCGAGGCACCAACTCTTCCCGCGATAACTATACCGGTGAGCACGGGCCCCAATTCAGTGATTATCGCCCTGCTGGTGGCAGCACCGAGAAAAGAGAGGGGGGCTATCCCCTTAAGCTGGTAAGCAGCCTGCCAGGCGGCGACCGCTCCGGTGAAAACGGCGATAATAAGCACAAGGGGGAGCGAGCCAACGCCGATGTGTTCCATCTGGTAGAGCACCTGCTTCCGGTTCTTTACCATCTTCGGAAAAGCACCCAGTATCCTGAACTGGAGAAGCGATATTTCACCCAGTTCGGCGACGAAGTCGAGCGTTTTCCTTCCAAGTTTTTCAAAAAACCGGCGGATCAACGTTCAACCCCTGAAATAAAGCGGTTGCAGGCTCTTTTGTTTGAAAAATGCATGAAATTTAGTAGTTTTGAAAGTTCAATATTTTGAACTGACATACGTGGACATCTTTTAATTTTAAGGTATTGCCGTTTAATGGTTGTAAAAATAATCATAAACGGCAATATAATGAAACAATTGAGGCATTTATATGACTACAAACAAGAAGCTGCTGAAGTGGGTCGATGAAATGGCCGCGCTTTGCAAGCCCGACAGTGTTTACTGGTGTGACGGATCCGAGGAGGAGTACAACCGCCTGGCTGGTGAACTTGTTGCGAATGGTACATTCAGAAGGCTGAATGATGAATTGAGGCCCAACAGTTACATCTGCATGTCAGACCCAAGTGACGTGGCGAGAGTTGAAGACAGAACCTACATCTGCTCTGAGAAGAAGGAAGACGCGGGTCCAAACAATAACTGGATGGCACCAGCTGAAATGAAGAAGATACTGGTTGAGCCGGGTTCAGGTCTGTTCGATGGCTGCATGAAGGGGCGCACTATGTACGTTATCCCTTACAGCATGGGTCCTCTTGGTTCAAACATCGCACACATCGGGGTTGAGCTCACCGATTCAGCTTATGTTGTCTGCAATATGAAAATTATGACCCGTATGGGGCAGAAGGTTCTCGATCAGCTTGGCGACGGCGAATTTGTGCCGTGCCTCCACTCTGTCGGAAAACCGCTGGCCGCCGGCGAAAAAGACGTTCCCTGGCCGTGCAATACCACCAAATACATTGTTCACTTCCCTGAGGAAAGAACCATCATGTCTTTCGGAAGTGGCTACGGTGGAAACGCCCTTCTCGGGAAGAAATGCTTCGCCCTCAGGATCGCCTCTGTCATGGCACGCGATGAAGGCTGGCTTGCTGAGCACATGTTAATCGTCGGTATCACCAACCCCAAAGGTGAAAAGAAGTATATCGCCGCTGCTTTCCCGAGCGCGTGCGGAAAAACCAACCTCGCGATGCTTACACCTTCACTTCCCGGATGGAAAGTTGAAACCGTCGGCGACGATATCGCCTGGATGAAGTTCGGACCTGACGGAAGGCTTTACGCCGTTAACCCTGAATACGGCTTCTTCGGCGTGGCTCCCGGCACTTCAATGAAGACGAACGGTAACGCCATCCTTTCAGCAAGGGCAAACTCGATCTTTACAAATGTGGCCCTCACACCCGAGGGAGATATCTGGTGGGAAGGAATGACGGACGAAAAGCCGGCCAACCTTACCGACTGGAAGAACAGACCCTGGACTCCGGAATCAGCCGAGCCGTCATCGCACCCGAACTCAAGGTTCACAGCCCCCGCAGGGCAGTGCCCTGTGATCGATCCCGCCTGGGAAGATCCTGCCGGTGTACCGATCTCCGCCATCCTCTTCGGCGGAAGACGCGCCAAAGAAGTTCCACTAGTGGCTGAAGCTTTCGACTGGACACACGGAACGTTCATGGGTTCTGCGGTTTCATCGGAAACAACGGCTGCCGCTACAGGTGCTGTCGGTCAGATCAGACGCGATCCTTTCGCGATGCTTCCTTTCTGTGGTTACAACATGGGCGACTATTTCGCTCACTGGATCAACACAGGAAAGAAAGCCGATCAGTCGAAACTCCCGAAGATCTTCTATGTTAACTGGTTCAGGAAAGATGAGAACGGCAAGTTCATCTGGCCGGGATACGGTGAGAATATCCGCGTACTCGAGTGGATCTTCAACCGCCTCGACGGAGCCGACATAGCCGTTGAAACCCCGAAAGGGTATCTACCTAAACCAGGCACGATCAACACCGAAGGCCTCGGCCTCTCTGATGAGAAGATGGCCGGCCTGTTCGATGTTAACAAAGAGACCGGCGTTGCCGAAATGGAGAGCATCAGAAAGTACTACGATACTTTCGAAGGTCATGTTCCGAAAGAACTCTATGACACGCTCGACAAAATAGAGGCGATGTACGCGAAACTCTAAAATGAGATAGCCGATGCGCGAAGGCTGCGCGGTCAACCGACCGGGCAGCCTTTCTTTTTTTCAGTTCAGCACCATTACGGCACCGTTGAGAACCGAGGCGAACGAGACCCACAGAATATATGGGATCTGAATCAGAGCCGCTTTTTTGTTCACGGGGTAGAAAGCATATATCATCCACGCCACCGCTATCCAGACGAGGATTATCTCTGCAAAAGCAACGCCGATCTGCCTGAACTCGAAGAAGATAAAACTCCAGGCAAAATTAAGCGCGAGCTGGATGTAGAACGCGTTAAGCGCCCTTTTTCTCAGTTCTCCCTTATCAGCCTGCAGGATCATGTAGAACCCGACACCCATCAGGATGTAAAGCAGCGTCCAGACGGGTCCAAAAAGCCAGTTGGGAGGGCTGAAAACAGGCTTTTCGAGGAACTGGTACCACTCCTTTATGTTGGGGGTGGTTGCGAGTCCGGCGACACTTCCCACAAGGAGGGGAAGGGCAAGAGCGAGAAGGAATTTTACAGGTTTGTTCATTTTTTATTCGTTTAATTCTGTTCCGGGAACTTTAACATTTCCCGTGAGTATCACCGCTAATTGCCGCGGAATATTCAAATATTGTCCATAAATTTGGAACCGTGGAAACCCTCTTTAAGTTCAAGCATCAAACGCTTGACAGAGTGGAATAGTTTAAGTTTTAAATACCATAATATTGGAGAAATGGCATGAGATCATTCAGCCGGTTGTTTATAGTAGTTTCATTTTTATCGTTATCAGTGCTGGCTCAGGAGTTGAAGTGGTACAAACCCGCTGAAGGTTTTGCGCTCGCGGGCAAGGAGAACAAAATGGTTCTTCTGGATGCCTATACCGACTGGTGCGTCTGGTGTAAAGTGATGGATACCGCCACCTATGCCAAATCAAATGTTGTGGAAGCGTTGAACAGCGATTTCGTTGCCGTAAAATACAATCCCGAGAAAGACGGCAACATCGAGATCGCCGGACTTTCAATAACGCCCGAGGAGTTCGGGAAGAAATTCAACATCTCGGGCTACCCTGCCACGGCTTTCTTCACTTCAACCGGTGAATTCATACAGACCATTACCGGATACATCGAGCAGGATGAGTTCCTCACGGGTGTAATTCCGTTCATCAAAAGCGGTGATGCCCACACGAAGAACTACCGCTCGATGCAGTACCTTGCCAAGCTCGATGAAGCGGCAAAGCAGGGTGTTACATCGGAACTTGTGATCGCGTATGCCATAATCTACCTCGAGGTCGAAGGCGACACCGAAAAAGCCATTGCGAAGCTCTCGGAAGTGCTGCCTGATGATCCCAACTATGATGTCGCTGATGCTCTCAAAAAATACGTTGCCGATCCGATGAACGGCAGACCCGAAGAAGCGATAAACAACAAGATCAAAGCCATCGTCGAGAAATACCTGCAGTAGGCTTCGCTCAGAGTATCTGGGAGTAGAACCTGTCTTCGAACTTCTCGTCTTTGTGCCTGGCATCAAGGAAGTTCTTAAGTTCATCCTCCGGATTCAGGCCGTGTCTCTCGCAGAAAGGGTTGAACGTGACAAGACGGAGAAACTGAAACTCTTCGATCTTCCCGGTGTAGAGCCGGAGCAGATCGTTCAATTCCTTCTCATACTTTTTACCACCGGGAAAGGGATGCTTTTTAAGGAAGGCGTCCCTTTTCTTGTCAAACTCATTAAATCCTTCGAGCATCTGCCCCATAATTATCCCGGCGAAATTGTAGAGAAAAGGCTCTTCGACCTCTGCAAGTTCGTTTGAAAGCTGATCATACTCCTTGAGAAGGGGATCGAGAACGGTTTCAGCGTCTTCACTTTCACTCATCCGGCCTCTTTTTTCTCCCAACTCGAGGATAACCTCGGTCAGCCTCGGGCTTTTATCCGCGAATATTCCTAATGCCTCATCAAAGTCCATGACGTTGCTCCTTCCGGGTATTGTAAGAATCTTGAAAATAAATTTAGCGTTTTAAAGTTAAAATCAAAATCCGGACAAGAATTTTCACTCACCTGCCCGCGTCCTGTCGCTCAGATCACGCCTGTAAATATAAAATTTTGACTAATTAACACTTTTCAGTAGGTTCCTATACTGTTTTATTAATTTACGGTAAGAACATGGTTGAACTGATCATTGTCATCTTGTTTCTTCTTGTCGTTGTTACGCCGCTTCTGTATTTCGCCGGAGCAAGAAGGCGCAGCAGAAAAGTTGAGAAAGAGATAGAGAGTGCCCGGCATCAGGCGGAGGAAGCAGCAGCGGAGAACCAGGGAACGGAACAGACGACTGAGCAGCGCGGCACCAGAAGATCGGTCAGGTTCAAAGACGGTAAATTCGACTTCCACAACCTCGACCGTGATGACCAGGATGGACACGACCATGACCCAAGAAACATGTTTAAATAACTTCCGGGATCTGAAATGAAAAAGATATTACTCTCTTTCGCAATTGTCTCTGTTCTTCTCTTCTCCTCATGCGTCAGGAAAGAAGACGACAAGGAACCCGTTCTCGACCGCAAGACCGCGCGGGAACTGAGCAACACCGCCATTGACTACCTTAAGAAAACCCCCACCATCGTTGAAGCCTGTGCCAGACTGAAGCATCAGGGAGTTGCCTACCGCGAAATTCCCTGGGAACTCTCACGATTCTCCTTCATCGCCGAGCGCGAAAAGCTCGTGATGCGGTTCGGCATGCTGAGTGCGGCAATGGCTTATGAGAAAATACTCGGCGAAAAGACACAGCTTACGGAGATAACCGGCCTTTACTCAAAATACGTGAAAGAGCTCAACGTCGACCCCGTTGTCACCTCCACTTATGAGAGATACATGAAGAAGATCGAGGGGAAGGAGATCGACTCCCTCTTCCTCGAGGAGATTGCCTCTGACCTTAAGAAAGACCAGACCTCCCTGATCGATCATTTGAAGGAAGCGGATGAGGAGTTCCTCTTTTATTACTTCTTCGGAATGCTGGTTGAGGTATCCTACATTAAAACCTTCATAACCGACGGCAAGACCTTCGCGCCCGGATCGGAACTTCCCGGGGCAACAAAGAAAAGTGAGAACATGAAGTACATCCGCGAGATCTACACCTCGAAAAAGTACGGCAAATATGCCCAGATGTACCGGCCGGTGGTCGAAATATTCATGCACTCAGATGAATACACAAAGATGGATCCTGCCGCAAAGAAAGAACTGATCTCGAAAACGATAAAGGATCTGAGGGAAGAGATACTTAACTAAGAAAGAGTTCTCCGATGAACGAATTCACCACCAGCGGGTTCATCAACCTCTTCGCCCTCTTCACGCTCCGGTCGTCAGACAGGGAGGGGGCTCGCCGTAAAGTGGAAACTTTCCTCCTCCAGAGCATGGGCCGCCGTCCCGCTGACGAATTCCTCGCTCTCTACGATGAAACCCTCGACTTTTACACCTCCACCGGCCTCTCCGGTGACAAATGGAGCGAGGCTACCTCCGCCCTAACCGGAAAACTCAGGGCAGCCTTGACTCGCCGTGATCTGATACTCCTTTATCTCCGCCTGCTCGAACTCCTCTACAGTGGTGACGGCGCCAAGCCCGAAACCTTCGGATCGCTGGCAGCACTCCTCCCTGAGATAGATGAAAGACAACGGGAAGATCTCGAAGCCTTCACGCTGGGTACCGGGGTTTCGGAGAGGTTTCTTCTCGTGTCGCAGGAAACCAGACCGGGTCAGATCCGGCATATCAATCGTGGTATCAAGGGTGAACTGCTGATATATCACGACGCGGAGGATGATTTAACCGTTGTGAGGCTTACCGGAAAAGACCCGCTCTTCATTGAGTCGAGGATTCTTGCACCCGGCTATTTCATGGCGCTCATGAACGGTGATTCTATCTCCGGGCAGAACATGGTCCCTCTTCACTACCCGGATATCATGCGTGAATTTTCCGGTTCATCCACCGGTGAAAGGATAACCTTCACGGGCAGGGAGCTTGAATACCACTTCCCAAACGGTGCTTTCGGGCTTCACAGTTTCTCATTCACGGCTGCGTCAGGTTCGATGATAGCCATCATGGGAGGAAGCGGCGCCGGCAAGACAACACTTCTTAATATTCTGAACGGTTCGCTTAAGCCTTCGCACGGTATAATCGCCATCAACGGTCACGACCTTCACGCGGAGGGAAAACTCCTCGAAGGGCTCACCGGGTATGTTCCTCAGGAGGATATGTTGCTCGAAGACCTAACCGTGAGGGAGAACATCCACTACAGCGCCCGCTTGAGTTTCAGTGGACTTTCCCGGGAAGAGCTCGACCGCCGGGTTGATGAAGTGCTGAAAAAACTGGAGATCGATCAGATCGCCGGGCTGAAAGTGGGCAGTTACCTGAACCGCTCGATCAGCGGCGGGCAGCGTAAGCGGCTGAATATCGCGATGGAACTGATCCGTGAGCCTGCAATTCTTCTTCTGGATGAACCGACATCCGGACTCTCTTCCTCCGACTCTGAGAAGGTCGTCCGCCTGATGCGGGAGCTCGCCAATTCAGGCAAACTTGTTATCATG
>RHKR01000076.1 GCA_008363265.1 Chlorobiota bacterium | reverse complement strand
ATTTCCAGGGTTACATGATCTATCGCAGCACCGAACCCGAGTTCAATGATATAAAGATCATTACCGACTCAAAGGGTTCAGCGAAATACTGGAAGCCGATAGCCCAGTTCGATCTTAAAGACAGTATTAAAGGTCCCGATCCGATCGGCATCAACGGTGCCCACTTCTGGAGAGGCGACAACTCCGGTCTCCGCTACTCTTATATCGATACCGATGTGAACAACGGTCAGACCTACTATTATGCCTGCGTTTCATACGACATGGGCGATCCAAATTTCGGCACCGCCGGTCTGCAGCCTTCCGAATGTACCAAGATCATTACAGAAGATTTCGCCGGCAATCTGCAGTTTGTTGATATCAACTGCGCGGTAGTCACCCCAAATGCACCGGCTGCCGGTTATATTCCGCCGAATGTCGAGGGCGACATAAACAAAGCCACCTCGGGTGTCGGTACCGGAAAGCTCGCGCTTACCGTTCTGAATCCTGCAGTGGTCGCTTCAGGTGTTTCCTACGAAGTGGTGTTCAACTCGAATACAGCGTACCCGAGATACTCAACCGATTCATACAAGATCATCAGAACCCGTAACGGTGCAACTGACACCCTTATGACCGTTGATACAGCATATTTCGGAGCTGAAAGAACCAGTCCTCCATTCGACGGTATCGCGATCAGCGTTCTTAATGATACAGGCGTTGTTATCACGGATTCACTCACAGGATGGGTAACCGGAAGAAGCAACCTGATAATGTATGTCACTCCCGACCCGACACCCGTAAGAGGTATCGCCTGGCCGGCTGACTATGAGATATCATTCTCTGATTCACCGTTGGATACATGCTACATCCAGTCACCTCCTCTTTATACCAGGTTCCCTGTGAACTTCAAGGTATGGAACAAGACTGAGCAGAAGTACTCGAAAGTCGCGGTTAAAGACAACGACGGATCGGGTAATCTCAGCATCGGTGACCAGATACAGGTTCTCGAGTTCATGGGCGCGATCGCTCCCGCGAATGTAAGGTTCGCGTGGAACCTCTCCTATGATGCTCCATTCGATCCGAACGCTACACCTCAGTACCCGGCTGCGGGCGACAAGTATCAGATATCCACCTCAAAGCCGTTCAAGAAGGGTGACAGATTCCTCTTCTCGACCAAGGGTCCGTCAGTAAACGCCAGCCTTGCCAAGGACAAACTTGGAAAAGTTGATGTGGTGCCAAACCCTTACCTCGGCGCGGCTACATGGGAAAAGAGAAATCTTAACTCAACCGGTAGAGGTGAAAGAAAGATCGACTTTGTGAACCTCCCCTCAGAGTGTACCATCAGGATATACACTGTTACCGGTCAGCTTATCAAGACGCTTTACAAGAACTCGACCTACCTCGATGGCTCCCTCTCATGGGATCTCATCACCGATGACGGTATGGACGCGGCTTACGGCGTTTACATTTACCATGTCGATGCACCGAATGTCGGTGAGCATATCGGCAAATTTGCGTTAATTAAATAAGCGGACGGACTGAAATGAAAAAGACAATCTTATCACTTTTGATCTTCGTTTTCTGCGCCGCTCCGGCCTTTTCACAAGGCTTCAAATCGGACGTTTCCAAGCGCGGAACCACCGCGGCCCCCTTCCTCTCAGTGGGACAGGGCGCGCGTTCAGTGGCAATGGGAAGTGCCTTCGCGGGTGTTTCCAATGATGTCAGCTCGATCTACTGGAACCCTGCCGGTCTCACAAAGGCCGAAGGCTTTCAGATGATGTTCGACCATACAATGTGGATCGCCGATATCAGGTACAACTTCCTGGCGGCGAGCTACAACATGGGCGACATGGGAACCATCGGCGTCAGTTTCCTCAGCTCCAATATCGGTGAGATGAGGGTTACAACTGTTGAGCAGCCTGGAGGAACCGGGGAAACATTCACGGCGAACGACCTCGCGATAAGCCTCGCCTACGCGATCAGGCTTACCGACAAGTTCTCTCTCGGCTTCAACCCCAAATTCATCTATCAGGGCATCTGGAAAATGAGCGCGACCGCTTTTGCCATCGATATGGGTGTACAGTATGTAACCCCGTTTGATGACGCGGTTCTCGCGATGTCGATCTCCAACTTCGGTACCAAGGTGCAGCTTAGCGGTACATCCAACCTCGTGCTCCACGATCTCGATCCCGGCAGTACAGGTAACAACGGAAAGATACCCGCTTACCTCGAGACAGGTGCATGGTCGCTCCCTCTGAATTTCAGAGTGGGTATCATGTATAACCCAATTAAGACCGGCGCTCACAATCTGATGGTTGCCCTCGATGCGACACACCCCAGCGACGACTACGAAAGCATCAACTTCGGTGCCGAGTACAGCTTCGACAAGTTCCTCTTCATCCGCGGAGGATACAAGTCGATGTTCCAGCAGGACTCTGAAGAGTCGTTCACTGCCGGATTCGGTATCAGGCAGAATCTGATGAACAACGTGGCGATCGTTTTCGACTATGCGTACCAAAGCTTCGGGAGGTTCACGAACATCCAGAAGTTTACAATGTCCGTTAATTTCTAATGCGGAAGGCCGGCTCTGTATCCCCATAATGAGAGCCGGCCATTTTTATAACCAAGAATTTGAGATATGAGAAAAACAACATTTTTACTCCTCGCGGTCACACTTATTTTATCAGAAGTCATCCTTGCCAAAGACTACAAAGGAGCCGAGTTCAGAACCAAGCAGAGCTATCTTTACGGCAGGTTCGAGGTCTCACTGAAATCGGCAGGCCGGGACGGAATGCTCTCATCGTTCTTTACATACAACGACAACATGAGCAGTCTCGATCAGTGGAACGAGATCGATATCGAAATAATGGGCCGCTACGACAACGACCTCCAGTTCAACACGATAACAGCGAACCAGACGAGCCATGTCGGCAGATTCCCAACGCCGTTTTCGCCCCATACTGATTTCCATACCTATGCTTTTGAGTGGACCCCCACTTACGTTGCATGGTTTGTCGACGGGGTTGAAGTGTACCGCCAGACCGGGCCCCACATCCCGACTCTTAACAAGGCGCAGAAGCTGATGATGAATATCTGGAACCCGACCTATACGAACTGGGCCGGTGTGTTCGACCCGAACGCGCTCCCTGCTTTTGCTTACTACGACTGGGTGAAATATTACACATACACCCCCGGTACAGGCAACTACGGCACGGGTAACAATTTCTCACTCTCATGGTCGGATGATTTTGACTATTGGAACACCGCCCGCTGGGAAAAGGCAACCCATACGTTTAACGGCAACGGCTGCGATTTCGTGACCACCAACGCCGTAATAACCGGTGGAAAACTTATCCTTTGCCTCACTGATGCAGTTAACCTCGGTTACACCGATGTTAAAGGCCCCGTTTTCTATTCAACAAGAGTGGTTAACGGAAAGGTGATCGCATATTTTTCCGAGGAACTTGACTCAGTTACTTCACAGTCGGTCGGCAACTTCAATATCGTTGGAGCAACCGTTACCACAGCAACCCTGCGCAGCGACAGAAAAAGCGTTGAACTTACTGTAAGCGGCTGGGATTTCGTCTCCGCCCGAAACCTTATCGTTCTTAACGTGAAGGATGGCTGGGGCAATACCATGTCGCCAAGAGCACTCGCGATCTACCTCGAAAGAACATATACATGGCCTTACAAGATCAACTGTGGGGGTCCTGCCGCTATCGGTTACCTTGCCGATGGCGAGTTCGGATGGGGTGCCGAGCACGGCTTCCTTGACGGACAGAGCTCCGCCTACGCCTCAAACCTGCAGATCAACGGAACTGATGAGGATGAGATCTACCGCGCTGAAAAGTACGGTATGGCAACATACCGTGTCCGTGTTCCTTCGGGCAGGTACATGGTAAAACTGATGTTCGCCGAGAACTACTACACCCAGGCAGGCAAGAGGGTCTTCGATGTTTTTGTTGAGGCCTCAAAAGTTGTTTCCCAGCTTGATATCTATGCTCAGGCCGGTCTGAATACTGCCCTTGTTAAAGAAGTAACCAATGTAGCGGTGAATGACGGTGTACTCGACATTCATTTTGTTTCTTATGTCGATTACCCATTGATAAACGGAATTGTGATCGAGCCGGAGCCCACAGGGATCGGTGAAAATGATCCGGCCGGTCCTGAGTCGTTCATACTAAATCAGAACTACCCCAATCCGTTCAACGGACAGACGACAATATCTTTTTTCGTTAACAAGCCCGGTAACTACAGCTACACGCTGACAGGCGTTACCGGAGAGACTGTTGCAAAGCGCGATCTTGGCTGGCTTGAAGAGGGAAACTACTCGATCCCCATCACTGCACGTGATCTCGCTGCAAGCGGAGTGTACCTCTTTACACTTGCCGGCAATTCAATTTTTGAAACAAGAAAACTGGTTCTTTTAAATTAACCGGGCATCCCGGCTGATCACCCACAAACCAAAAACGATGAAATTTATGAAGACTTTTAAATCGATCCATTTATTACTTCTCCTCCCCCTGATGGCTTTCACCGTGTTTGCTCAGAAGAGCGACAAGGAGATCAGGTCTGAAGTCGACAAACTGATCAAACAGATGACCCTCGAAGAAAAGGTCGGACAGATGACCCAGATCACCATCCAGGCTGTTTCCGCCAAACAGGGCAACAAAGATCAGCATCACCAGCTCGATGAAAAGAAACTCGAGGAAGTGGTGGTTAAATACGGCGTTGGCTCCCTGCTGAACGTCTACGACAAGGCACATGAGATCAACTACTGGCACGAAGTGATCACAAAGATCCAGGACCTCGCGACAAAAAAGACCAGACTTAAAATCCCCGTTCTTTACGGTATCGATGCGATCCACGGGGCAACCTACACAAGCGGCGCAACACTCTTCCCACAGGCACTCGCGACCGCGTCAACCTTCAACCGTGAAGTGGCCAAAAAGGCGGCTGTTATTACCGCGGTTGAGACCTACGGCTCAGGCATTCCCTGGAACTTCAACCCCGTGCTTGATGTAGGCCGTCAGCTCCTCTGGCCGCGCCTTTGGGAAACCTACGGCGAAGATCCCTACCTTGCATCGCAACTCGGCTACAGCTACATAAAAGCTTCACACGAGAACGATAAAGTACCCGCGGGAAGATACGGAACCTGCCTTAAACACTATGTCGGCTACAGCTTTCCGTTCAACGGACTCGACAGAACCCCGGCCTTGATGTCGGAAAGAACGCTCCGCGAATACTTCCTTCCTCCGTTCGAAGCGGGTGTTAAAGCCGGTGCGCTTACAGCCATGGTTAACTCTGCAGAGATCGATGGTATCCCCGGTCACGCCAACTACCACCTTCTTACCGAAGTGCTTAAAGGCGAAATGAAATTTGAAGGCTTTGTTGTTTCCGACTGGGAAGACATCAAACGCCTCTTCACCCGTGACCGTGTTGCTTCATCACCGAAGGAAGCTGTTTTCATGGCTGTTATGGCCGGTGTCGATATGAGCATGGTTCCGACAGACCTCAGTTTTTATGACCTCCTTCTCGAACTTGCCAAAGAAGGCTCAGTGCCTGTGTCAAGAATTGATGACGCGGTTTCAAGAATACTTTTTGTAAAGATGAAACTCGGTCTCTTCCAGAACGCGTATCCCGACAAATCGTTCCTCCCGCAGTTCGCTTCGGCTGAGCACACACAGGCTAACCTCGAAGCAGCCCGTGAAGCGGTTGTACTTCTGAAAAATGAAAAGAACATCCTTCCACTGGCGAAAGATAAAAAGGTTTTCGTAACAGGCCCCACAGCCAACATGCTTTCATCCCTCAACGGTGGCTGGACAATTACATGGCAGGGAAATGAGGAATCACTCTATCCGCAGGAAAAAGAGACCGTCCTCGAAGCCATTAAAAGCAAGATCGGTGAGAAGAATGTAACATTCGATCAGGGCGTGAATTTCGACAAGGAGATCGCCGGATCGAAAGGTGTAGAACTGGCAAAGCAGTCGGATGTTGTAGTCCTCTGCCTCGGTGAAAGCGCCTATTGCGAAACCCCGGGTAACATTACAGATATCACCCTGCCCGAAGCACAGCTTGCTTACGCTGAAAAGATCATCGCCACCGGTAAGCCCGTGGTACTTGTGATGCTCCAGGGTCGCCCTAGACTTATTACCCGTATTGCCGGAAAGACCGATGGCATCCTCGCCTCGTTCCTCCCCGGTATGGAAGGTGGAAGAGCGATAGCTGACATCCTTTTTGGAGATGCCAACCCGAGCGCTAAACTCCCGGTCACCTATCCGAAAGGACCGAACGGCATCACCCTTTACGATTACAAACCGATCGAGTTCTTCGACGGCAACAAGTATGATCCTCTCTTCCCGTTCGGGCACGGTCTCAGCTACACTTCGTTCAAGTATTCGAATCTGAAGCTTAGCGCGAAAGAGATCACAGAGAACGATCAGGTTAAAGTAACCGTGGATGTTACCAACACCGGCAAACTGAAAGGGAAGGAAGCAGTTCTTCTCTATCTCACCGATATGTTCGGCACGGTAAGCCGCCCCAACAAGCAGCTTAAAGGATTCGACAAGATCGAGCTCGAACCGGGACAGACAAAGACCGTAACATTCACCATCGGGTGGGATGAAATGTCGTTCATCGGTGCCTCCAATTCAAGAATTGTCGAACTTGGTGATTTTGTTGTCACTGTCGGCGGCTTGCAGGAGAAGTTCGCCCTCATCAGTAAAGTCTCCCATTAAAAGAGAATAATGACTGAAAGCGCGACATGAATTATAAACGTTTTTTATCCCGGGCGGTCTCCTGTTTTTTGTTGATGACGGTTACACTGACTGCCCAGGGATTTTTAAAGGTCAGCGGGAAGACGATTGTAAACGGACAGGGGCAGGAAGTTTTTCTTAAGGGAGTCGGCCTCGGCGGCTGGCTCCTGCAGGAAGGTTACATGCTTCACACCTCCGGTTTTGCCAACGCACAGTGGCAGATCCGCGCCAAGATCGTCGATCTGATCGGCGAGGCCAACACCGAGACATTCTACGAAACCTGGCGTAACAACTATGTTAGAAAAATTGATATCGACTCCCTTAAAGCCTGGGGTTTTAACTCGGTCAGACTCCCGTTCCACTACAACCTCTTTGCCACGAACACCAACCCTCCGGTTTTCCTCGAGAAAGGGTTTCAGATCATTGACTCCCTCCTCGCATGGTGCGAAGCGAATCAGATATACCTTATCCTCGACATGCATGCCGCCCCCGGTGGCCAAAGCAACGAGAACATCAGCGACTATAACCCCGCTTACCCCTCTCTTTGGGAGAGCGAAAGCAACAAGGATCTGACGGTTAAGATCTGGAGAAAGATCGCCGAAAGGTACAAGGACAAGGAATGGATCGGCGGATACGACCTCCTGAACGAGCCGAAGTGGGACCTCGGAGCGGGCAATGTACCCCTGAGAAACTTGTATATAAGGCTTACTGACACCATCAGAGCTGTTGACCAGAACCATATAATTTATATCGAAGGCAACTGGTTCGCCACCGATTTCAGCGGACTCACCCCACCGTGGGACGCGAACCTCTGCTACAGTTTCCACAAATACTGGAACACGAACAACACCGGTTCGATACAGTACCTCCTCGATCTCCGCAACAATTCGAACCGCCCACTCTGGCTCGGCGAGACAGGCGAGAACTCGAACCAGTGGCTGACCGACATGGCCGAACTGATGAAAAACAACAACATCGGCTGGGCAACATGGCCTCATAAGAAGATAAAATCGACGTCGGGACCCCTCTCGGTAACCCTTTCACCCCTTTATCAGACGCTCCTCAACTATTGGGGCGGTTCGGGTTCGCGCCCGACCTCCACTTACGCTTACAGCGCGCTGATGACACAGGCGAACCTGCTGAAACTTGAGAGTTGTACCCGTAACAGGGACTATGTTCACGCCCTCCTGAAGCAGCCGTTCAGCTCCGCGACAACCCCGTATGCACCCAATGTAGTGCCCGGCACCGTTTACGCGCCCGACTACGATATGGGCGAACAGGGAGTTGCCTACTCCGATAACGACTACCAGAACACGGGCGGCGGTGCTGTTTACAACTCCGGCTACCAATACAGAAATGACGGCGTTGATATCGAACAATGCTCCGATTTTGGTTCGAACGGCTACGATGTCGGCTGGATAAACAACGGTGAGTGGCTTACATACACCATTAATGTTCAGCAGAGCGGCATTTACCGGCTCGATTTTAATGTGGCATCCCAGAACACGGGCGGAAGCATTTTCGTGCTGTTTGACGGTGTCGGAAATGGATTCGTGAATGTCCCCAACACGGGCGGATGGCAGAACTGGCAGTTCGCTTCGATGGAGAATGTCAATTTAACCGCGGGTACGCACAAGATGATGCTCAGGTTCTACACCGGTGGATTCAACCTCGCCAATGTCGATTTTAACCTGATCACGGTTGATGTGGAGGATGAGA
>RHKR01000075.1 GCA_008363265.1 Chlorobiota bacterium | reverse complement strand
AAAGATTCAATACCGACGCCCACCTCTGAACAGGAAGAGGCAATGGAATTTATCGATGAGAACAGGAAGAAACTCCTCTACACCATGGATTCCATCTCAGAGTATGCACAGATCGAGCAGCATTTTGGAGAGATAAACAAGGTTGAGTTCGCTCTTGATCAGCTTCTCGATAAAATCGTGGAAGAAGCCAACAGCGCTCAGAATCCATGGAAAAAACCTGTTATTGCCGACAGGAAGCCACAGGGCCTTATGGTCAATTCAGATGAGGAGAAGGTTACAAATCTCGTACTTCTTCTGATAAAGATAATGGCTCACATCACTGATGAGAAAGAGATCATTGTGGGTGGATATCAGCTTGATGAGGGCAATTTTATAGTAACTTTCCGGGATCATAATCTCAAGATCCAGCAAAAACTTCTCTATCTCATACAAACCCTGTTTGTTGACTCTGATGTGTCGAAGCTCAGAGCATTCGGGGTTTCCCGGTTTACGATCTTCTCGGCTCAGAGGCTCTTCAAATTATTGAAAGGAAGATTCGAGATCGTTCAAAGGTCAGGAACACCTTATGAGATAGGTTTGATCCTTCCATTGGCTTCCGAGTTTGAAACAGCACCAAGAGAAGTGATTGAAGACAGGGAAAAGATATTTAAACCCGCCATAGTGGCCAATAAGGTTTCCGTTAAGGATGACAGGATATCCGGTTATGAACCATATACATCGGGTTCCGCGGGAGTGGCACCACCTCAGAGCTCTGCCTCCTCCGGCAGAATGAGGCTTCCCGAGTATGAGAAGAGTGAATATGAAGATTTCGATTTCGACAGCGAACTCGATTTCATAAACAGAAAGAGAAAGCGTGATACGGGGGCCTTTCAGTCGAGGCCTTCATCAAACACCTTTGAGGAAGAAACACTCAAAAAAGATATCTTCGCTCCTTCATCAAGAAGCAGGGACCTCTTCGAAACAGGAAGCAATTCTGATTCAGGATCGTACAGAAGGCCTCAGGAAGATACCACAGCGAGGAAACCTTCACCTCCACCTGAACCGGTGAGAAGACCGGCACCTCCCGAACCGGAGAAACCGGCTGAAGTGAGACCTGTTCAGTCTCAGCCAACAGGTTCCCATTACAGTTCGGCACCGGCCTCAAAACCCGCTGAACCGAAGGAAACAGGAGCTTCGGTTGACCTTACCAAACTTAATTGCCTTTACATAGAAGACCAGCTCGACTCGCAGATCCTTTTCAAGGTGCAAATGAAAGAGCTGAAATCGATAAAGTTCTCACAAAGTTTTGAAGATGCCATCCCGATGCTCGAGAGCGAACATTTTGATTTCATCGTGCTCGACATAAATCTGCAGGGTGAATATAACGGACTGGACGCTCTGAAGATCATCAGGACAATGGAAGGGCTCGAAGAGACTCCAATTATTGCCGTAACCGCTTATGTTCTTCCCGGAGATAAAGAGAAGTTCATTGCCACAGGATTTAACGATTTCGTCTCGAAACCGATCTTCCGTAACAAGATGGTCGAAGTACTGAGTAAAATATTCTGATTTTTCGATGCTCAATAACAAGAAAATAATTGTTGTGCTGCCGGCTTATAATGCCGCAAAAACCCTTGAACAGACCTACAACGAAATCCCTTTTGATATCGTTGATGACGTTGTGCTCGTTGATGATGCCAGCAAGGACGACACTGCAGAGGTTGGCAAAAAGCTTGGGATCAGGCATGTTATCAAGCACGACAAGAACAAAGGCTACGGTGGAAATCAGAAGACGTGCTACAGGAAAGCACTTGAACTGGGTGCTGACATAGTCATCATGCTCCATCCTGACTACCAATACACCCCCAAGCTCATTCCCTCGATCTCCTGGATAATTGCGAACGGACTGTACCCGGTTGTTCTTGCATCAAGAATTCTCGGAAAAGGGGCGCTTAAGGGTGGGATGCCACTATATAAATATATTGCCAACCGTGTTTTGACCTTGGTTCAAAATTGGCTCGTGGGACAGAAACTCTCCGAGTATCACACTGGTTACCGTGCATTCTCTGCCGAAGTGTTGCGCGATCTGAATCTGGAGGCAAATTCAGATGACTTCGTTTTCGATAATCAGATGCTCTCCCAGATAATTTTCAAAGGTTACGAAA
Organism: Chlorobiota bacterium; assembly: GCA_008363265.1. Taxonomy (GTDB): domain Bacteria; phylum Bacteroidota; class Ignavibacteria; order Ignavibacteriales; family Ignavibacteriaceae; genus UTCHB3. Next base: position 10,854 of record RHKR01000075.1, on the reverse strand, counting down.
TAGGTGAGGTAACCTGTCCCACAAAGTACTTTGAGGAGGCATCATCGATCAATTTCAGAAGAAGTTCGATTTATGGTATCGGTGTACTTGTAACCTCCGTAAAACACAGGCTTCAGAAGATGGGCCTGGCAAAGTACGATATCTACAGATAAATCTCCGGTTATTTCCTAACCGGTTCTCCCGGAATCCTCTTCAGGAAAATAAAACCGTTCTTTTCGTACATTACCTCGAGGGTCGGTATCTTTGTCCACTTCTCCCTCTCATTGATCTTCGTAACAAGGTAAGCCGGTTTGGTAACTGGTCCATTGATCAGAAAATTCTCGATCTCACTGTGTTTTATCCCGATTCCTGAAGCACTGTTCTTTTTTTCTTTCGCGCTGTAGTAAATATCAGCGTAACTTCTGAAACCGACCGATTTTACATAGACATCTTTCCCTTGGAGTGATTTGTAGAATTCTATCGGAGCTCCCTGCACGTAGTTCTCGATCTGTGGGAGCATTAAGGGCAACATGAGAGAGAGTGTTAATGCTGTTCCGCCATATAGCACAAACGCGCCGTTAATAATCTGTTTCCGCCCAAGTAGGAAGATCGCTATTCCTGTGATCACTATGAGCAGCACTCCGATTCCCGGTTCAAAGCTGTACCAGACCGAATCAGCCTGAAGATTTGCTTTTACATAGTCATCCGTCAGCCAGTGAATGATATCTTTCTTGTATATCCCAAGAAGTGCCAGACCCGAAAGAAGGAGTCCGATAAACACGCCCGCCAAAGCCAGAGATATCTTTAATCCTCTGAAAGAGACAATTTTTTCTTTATAAATATTATAGAGTGCAAGAGCACCGAGGTAGGTGACGGGATAATATGCCAGAGATGAATAATGAACGATCTTGGTTTTAACCAACGAGAAAATAACAAGTACCACGAGTAGTAGGATGATCATTACAGTTCTGAAACGGGCCATTTCTTCCGAGGAGGCTCTCTCTTTTCTGAAAGAATAGAAAATAAAGAAGGAAGCAGGGAAGCAACCGATCAGCACGACTACAAGATGGTAGTAGATGGGACCGCTGAAACCGGCATCACCTGTGGTAAGGAGTCTGATCTGATATTTGAAAAAGGCCTCGAGGAAAGTGGGGCCATTAACAAGGAACTCTATTCCGAACCAGATTCCCGCAGTAAGGATGGCGATAATTCCGAATCCCAGCATTTTAAGAATTTGGAATTTCTCCTTCCTGATAACGACCAGATTGAAGATGATAAATGTAAGACCCGGCAGAAGCAGACCCACGGGCCCCTTCACAAGGATCGCGAGTCCGGAGAAAATTCCGGCATACAGATAATTGAGATTCCGCCCATCGCTTTTTCGAAAAGAGAGGTGGATGTACCAGACGGAAAGAAACATAAAAAGATTGAACAGGGGATCGAGAATTCCTGAGCGGAAATAGAAATACGGGAGGATCGAGCCTGCGTATGAAAATACCCAAAAAAGCCCGAAGACCCTGTCCTGTAGCCGTGAACCGAGAGAATAAAGAATAAGTAGTGCGGCAATTCCTATAATGGCATTGGGGAAACGGGCGGCGAACTCGTTGATCCCGAAAATCTTCATCGAGATCACCTGAAACCAGAAAAAGAGGGGTGGCTTTTCATAGAATGGTTCATAGTCGATGTGGACCCGGAGGTAGTCTCCGGTCTCGATCATTTCGCGTGACGTTTCAGCAAAGTTTATCTCGTCCCAGTCGAACAGGTGAACACTCCCCAGGAAAGGAAGGAACATGACAGCTGAGATGATGACTATGTAAATTTTTGTTCTGGCAGGTGAAAGTGACTCGAAGTTCAGGCTCATTTCATATTTTTATTTTGTTCGACCACAAATTTAATTCTATTTTGTAAAACTATTCTCTTTAAAAACGGTGTTATACTTACATGCATTTAATCAAACAGGAGACTAAAATGATCAACGGATATGCAGCCTACAAAGCCAAAGAAGAGCTCAAGCCGCTCTCATACGAACCGAAGGAACTTAAAACGAATGAAGTTGAGATAAAGGTAACTCACTGCGGTATCTGTCACAGTGACCTTCATCTGATAGATAATGACTGGATGATGAGTTCATACCCTTTCATTCCCGGTCACGAAGTATCAGGAACTGTCGTCCGTTTAGGTGATGGTGTAAAACATCTTCAGACCGGGGACAGGGTTGGGCTCGGTTGGCAGGCCGGCAGTTGTCATACTTGTGAGCAGTGTGAATCCGGTCATGAAAACTTGTGCGCATCATCGCAGGGCACTTGCGTTGGAAGACATGGCGGGTATGCCGACCATGTAATAGCCGATGCGGCATTCGCGATAAAAATTCCGGCTGCAATGGAATCCGAGTTCGCCGGTCCGCTAATGTGCGGTGGAGTTACTGTTTTTTCGCCGCTCCGGAAGTTCGGCGTGAAAAAGGGGACCAGGGTGGCAGTGATAGGTATTGGAGGCCTTGGCCATATGGCTATACAGTTCGCGGCAAAGATGGGAGCCGAGGTTACTGCGATCTCAACAAGTGACAGTAAACGGGAAGAGGCATTCTCATTTGGAGCAACAGGTTTCATTAATTCGAGGAAGGAACCTGATTTCGCGGCCCATGCGGAGAAGTTTGACTTTATAGTCTCCACTGTTTTTGCCAGCATGAATTGGCAAGCACTCGTAAACACCCTGAGACCGAGAGGCGAATTGTGCTTTGTGGGAGCACTGGGTATTCCGGTCGAGGTGAGTGCGTTCTCACTTCTGACCCGTGAGCGAAAGATATCAGGATCAGCAATAGGATCACCCGGGATGCTGGAAGAGATGCTTGAATTTGCGGCAACTCACGGCGTTCGGCCCATGATCGAAAAAATGCCGATGAAAGATGTAAACCTTGCGCTGAAAAAGGTTGCGGATAACACGGTAAGATACAGGATGGTGCTGGTTAACGATTAAACCTGTTTAAACTAAAAAAGGCTGCCCCGAAAGCAGCCTTTTTTTTATATTTTCATGTGAAGATCACATACCCAGTTTTTCGATATTGGCTTTAACATCGTTGGCTGATCTATGGAGTTCAGCCAGTTCCTGGTCTGTGAGTTTCAGTTCGATGATCTTTTCGATACCGTTGCTGCCGAGTTGAACAGGTACACCAACGTACATTCCGCTGAGGCCGTACTCACCTTCAAGGTAAGCGGCGCAGGGAAGTATGCGCTGTCTGTTCTTTACAATGGCATCAACCATTTCAACTGCGGATGAAGAGGGGGCATAGTACGCGCTTCCCGTTTTCAGGAAGTTTACTATTTCTATACCACCGTTTCTTGCTCTGTCAACCAGCTGTGCTATTCTCTCCTCAGGGATCAACTCCGAAATTGGAATTCCGGAAACAGTTGAGTAGCGAACGAGGGGAACCATGGAATCGCCATGACCTCCGAGAACGAGAGCCTGCACATCCTTTACGGAAACGTTAAGTTCTTTCGCGATAAAAAGACGGAAACGGGCGGAATCGAGTATCCCGGCCATACCGACCACGCGGTTCTTGGGGAAATTGCTTTTCTTCATGGAAACCCATGTCATAACATCGAGCGGGTTGGATACCACAACGATCACTGCATTTGGTGAGCCAGGAACGACCTGCTCTGTTACAGAACCAACGATCTCAGCGTTTTTCATCAGGAGATCGTCACGGGTCATACCGGGTTTTCTTGCGAGACCGGCGGTTATAACAACTATGTCGGAACCTTCTGTATCCTTGTAGTCATTTGTACCGATCACTGCACTGTCGAAATCTTCGACAGGAGCGCTTTCCCACATATCAAGCCCTTTACCTTGGGGGATACCCTCGATAACATCGAGCAGAACAACATTCTCAGCGAGATGTTTTTCTGCAATCCTCTGTGCGGCTGTTGCGCCAACGTTTCCGGCGCCGACAACGGTGATCTTCTTCATCTTGCTATATTCTCCTTATTCAACCGGAGGGATGATCGAAACGAACTGACGATCGTTTGCTCTGGCTCTGAACTGAACAGTTCCATCGGTAAGAGCGAAGAGAGTGTCATCCTTCCCCTTGCCGACGTTAAGTCCCGGATGGAATTTAGTGCCTCTCTGGCGAACGATGATCGAACCGGCTTCAACGAACTGGCCACCGAAAGCTTTTACTCCCAGTCTCTGGGCATTACTTTCACGACCGTTCTTGGTGGATCCTTGTCCTTTTTTATGTGCCATTACTAACTCCTTATCCGATTTTTAAGATTTCAATTCTGGTAAGATGTTGTCTGTGTCCGTTCAACTTGTCATAGTCTTTGCGTCTTTTCTTTTTGAAGACAAGAACTTTATCATCTTTGACGTGAGTGAGGACTTTCGCGGTAACTTTTAAGCCGTCCACGTAGGGCTTGCCAACTTTAACGCCGGCTTCGTCTGAGTAAAGCAGTACGTTATCAAACACCACTTCACTGTCAGGCTCAGCGTTCAGGCGGGAAACGTAGTGTTTCTCGTTCTCTGAAACTTTAAACTGCTGTCCTGCGATATCTACAACTGCAAACATTGCGGTCCTTTATGGTTAGTAAAAAAACATTTTTAACAGAATACAAATATAGTGAGAAACACCATCAAAACAATCGTCTCGAAGATCGATTTATTTTCAAAAAATTCACTTAAATTCATTATTTTACTTGGTTATAAATAAAAATTGGAGAAAGACTTTGAAATTCAGAAACTGGGACAAGACCGCGATCGTCTGGAAAGACAGGAAGATCACCTACAACGAGTTTTACAGACAGGCGAACTACTATGCCTCATTATATTCTGACCTAAAAACCGATAAAATTGCAATATTCTCACCAAACAGGCCGGAATGGACATTTGCCTTCTATTCGGCATGGGTAAACGACGCAATACCTGTACCGATCGATTTTATGTCGCAGCCATCCGAAGTTGCCTACATCCTGAACGACAGCCGTCCGGGCGTTCTGTTCATTCCGGATGAGTACCGGGAAATATATTCAACCGTTCAACCGAAACTTGATTATCAGCCAAAAGTTCTTGTTTTTGAGGATATCCCGGATGAGCACACCAAATTTGAGCCGGTGATCTTCGAACAGGAGGACCAGAATAAAGTTGCCGTCATTACCTATACATCCGGTACGACAGGCAATCCAAAAGGTGTGATGCTCAGTTTTGATAATTTGATGTACAATATCGATGCGGTTTGTCATCAGGTTTCTATTTTTACTCCCGAGCGGGTGACTTTGGGTCTTCTCCCGATGCATCACATCCTCCCGCTGATCGGATCGTTCGTAGCACCCCTGTATGCCGGTGGAACTATTGCATTCTCTCCCTCGATGGTCTCCGATGATATTATAGCGACACTTCAGAACAACGGAGTCGCGATCATAATTGGTGTACCCCGTCTGTATGAAGCGATCAGGAAGGGGATAATGGACAAGATAAATGCAAGTCCTGTTGCCAAAACCCTTTTCTCGCTGGCCAAAAAAGTGAATTCCCGTGATTTCTCAAAGAAGATATTTGGTAAAGTCCACCAAAAGTTCGGCGGAAAGGTCGAATTCATGGTTTGCGGCGGAGCAAAACTTAATGAGGAAGTGGCATCTGACTACAAGACACTTGGTTTTGAAATGCTCGAAGGTTACGGTATGACCGAATGCGCACCGATGATCACCTTTACCCGTCCCGGAAAATGGAAGATCGGTTCGGCGGGCCAACTGCTCGATGGCGTTTTGCTTGAAACCCGTGACGGTGAAATATTCGTCAAGGGCCGTAATGTAATGAAGGGTTACTACAACAAACCCGAAGCCACAGCTGAGGTGCTTCAGGATGGCTGGCTCCGTACCGGCGACATTGGACACCTTGATGAAGAAGGTTTTATCCATATCACCGGCAGATCGAAAGAGATCATAATCCTTTCCAACGGCAAGAATATCTCACCTGAGGAGATCGAGGGGAAGCTGAAGGAAACTTCTGATTATGTCTCGGAAGTGGCTGCATTCGCGGAAAACGACAACATTTCAGTGGCCATCTATCCAAACTTCAAAAAACTTGCGGAGAAGAACATCCACAATTTTGAGGAGACTTTCCGCTGGGAGGTAATCGACAAATACAATAAAACAGCACATCCTTCGAAAAAGGTTGCCAAATTTGTACTATTTAAAGAGGAACTGCCCAAAACCCGTCTCGGCAAAATTCAGAGATTCAAGATCGCGGGGATGATCGAGAATTCGAAGAAGGAAAAGGACCTCGCTCAGAAACCGCATAGGAACAGAAGAAACAGGATGTCTTCCCGGATGATCATTTCGAGATGGATCTGGGGCTCGACAGTCTTGATAAAGTTAACTTTCAGGTTTTCCTTGAGTCCACATTCGGTATCAAGGTGAAGGAAGATATCTTTATTCACCATCCGACCGTTGAGAAACTCTCTCACTTCATGAAAGAGAACAAGCAGAAACTGCAGGTCGAGACGATCAAGTGGGGAGAGATATTCAAGGAGAAGATCGATCTAAAACTTCCGAAGAGCTGGTTCACCCAGAACCTGGTAAAGAATTCATCGAAAGTTTTCTTTAAGCTCTATTTCAGGATCAAAGGGGAGGGGATTGAAAATCTTCCAAATGGTCCTTTCATTCTTGCTCCGAACCATCAGAGTTTCTTCGACGGGCTCTTTGTTTCCGTGTTCATCAGGAACTCAGTTTTCAAGAACACCTACTTCTATGCTAAAGAGAAGCATGTTAAAGGGCCGCTCCTCAAAGCTCTCGCTCAGAGAAACAACATAGTGGTGATGGATATCAACAAGGATCTAAAGGAATCGCTCCAAAAGCTTGCGGTTCTCCTCGAGAAAGGGAAGAACATCATAATCTTCCCCGAAGGTACCCGTTCAAGAACAGGCGCATTGGGTGAGTTCAAGAAAGCTTTCGCGATTCTTGCCCATGAGAAGAATGTGCCGGTTGTGCCAGTTTCAATCGATGGTGCGATCGATGCTCTTCCAAGGGGAAGCAAGATCCCGAGACCGTGGAAAAAGATCAAAGTCAAATTTCACAAACCGGTTTACCCCGAAGGACACGACTACGATTCCCTTGTTGACGCCGTGTTTGAGCAGGTATCAAGTGAGCTAAGTAAGGCTTAAGTGAATATTGCCGTGTAAAAGTTCATACCCTGTTTTTGTGTTTTTTTGTAGCATACTTTTGCTTAAATTGAGGTGAAGGTAAATTACCTCCACCAGATATTTTTTGAAGAAGATATCGTAAACAATCATTCATTCATCAAGCAAGGTGGTTTATGCAGAATAAACTTACTTTTAGGTTGAGTGCCCTGCTCATCGCTTTATTCCTGATACTCGGAATAACGCAAACGCAGGCACAATACCGCACCACATTGTGGGAAAAGAGTGCAAAACTTACTTCTCTGCCGGCATGGTTCGGCACGGCTAACTCGGAGCGAGGTCTCGCCTATGGAAACGGCAAGATCTATGTCTCTACTACCAAATATGGTACACGAGTTCTAATACTCAACGCAGCCACTGGAGATTCTGTCGGTGTCCTCGACATGACAGGCGTCTCCGGAGGTTCAGGCGCTGCGATAGCAGATGTCGAAGTTGATGCAGATGGCGCGATTTACGCATGTAATTTGGTAACAACCGCCAATACTTCAGCGTTCAAAATATACAGGTGGGCAAATGATGCTGCAGTACCTGTAAATATTATTTCATACGACCTTACCGCTGTTCGTCTTGGTGACAAGTTCACAGTAGTTGGAGGAACATCGAACAACTCTCTCGTTGTTTATGCTGCCACTTCAACCACTAATAAAGTATATAAGTGGACTACCACAAACAATGGTACATCTTATCTTGCTGACTCTGTCACTCTGACAGGTGTTTCCACGACTGCACCGGGTTCAACTCCAGTGGTGTATCCTTTGACAACCGGATTGTCCGAATTCGTTTACAAGTCAAATGGTTCACAAGGCAGAAGATTCAATGCTGATGGAACTGTCATAGATTCTCTTAGTACGACTGCAGTTGGAAACACAGGATCCAACGCTCTTCGTTACTTTACGATGAACGGACGGAAGTACATCGCTATTTATCTCTACACGGGAACTCCACAAAATGGAATCCGTTTGTTAGATGTTACAAATCAATACAGTACACAGCATACGGTTCTGGATTATACACCCGGATTAGGCACGACAACTAATACCAACGGTACAGGTGATGTCGCAATGTTACTTGGTACCGGAGAAGTAACTTTTTATGTACTTGCAACAAACAACGGTTTGGCAGCTTACAAATATTACTTCAATGCCCCTCCGGCTAACACTACCGTAACTTCTTTCCCTTACACATACGATTTCTCGGATGGATTAATTACAGGAGGTGACTGGTCTGGTAATTTTATTGACAGAGGAACGGAATCAAGAACAAACTATTCAGCAAGATTCCTTTATAATTACATTCCTACCGCTCAGTCAGGTTTGACTTTTGGTCACCTCGTCTCTCCCAAGATTCAACTTCCTGCTAATCACAGGGTAAAATTCTGGTGGAAAGATGATGACATTACTGCAATAATTGGACAGGATACTACATTTTTTGAAGTATCAACCGATAACGGCGTTACATGGACTACTCTCGGCTTCATGTCCCGTGCCAGTTCGATGTCAGCTTTCGAAGAAGCGATATTCGACCTTAGTGCCTATGCTAGTAACAACTTCAGAATGAGATGGCGCGACAGAACCAATGGTTCATTCAGCGCTTATGGTTTTGGTCTCGATGACATTTTGATCGAACCTATTCCACAGATCCCTGTAATTGCTCTCAACCCAACTTCTACTGCCTTTGGTGCCACTTATATTGGCGGCAACATGCAGAAAACAGTTGTGGTCAGCAACAACGGTGGTGCTGCATTAACCGCAACACTTACTCTTCCTGCTAGAGTTACTGCAAACTCAACTTCGCTCAATGTCCCGGCGGGTGGTCAGTTTAATCTGGTTCTCACCTTCACGCCTACCGACACAAACGCGTTGAATGATTCTATTCTATTCACTACCAACGATCCTGTTGCCGGTAACTTCTACCACAAGGTGACAGGTACATCGGTTCAGCCGTTTGTGCTTCCTCTCATTGTTCAGAATTTCGATACCTCAACAGGTACCATTCCTGCGAACTGGACTGGAAATTATACGGTTAACGCAACAGGCGGTGTGAACTGGACAAAGAGACTTACCAGAAACCTCTATGGTACATCAGGTAACCTTACCGGTTTCTTCACAACTCCTTTCTTCTCTGCTACTGCGACTTCACAGTTGAAGTTCAAGTACAGAGTGGTTAACTATACCGGTTATGGTACTTCATCAGCCACACCGACACCGGGTACAGATTTCAAACTCACCATCTCGATCTCGACAAATTTCGGTGGCAGTTTCACGGTTGTTGACTCTATCGGTGCCCACAACCATGTTGCCGACACCAACTATGTAGAGAAGATGTGGAATCTTTCAGCGTTCGCTGGTCAGACCATTCAGGTTAAAGTTGATGGTCTGAAGATCAACGGTGACTTCTACTCCGACTTCGACGATTGGTTCATGGGTACTCCCCCTGAGACAGTTATCGATTGGGGTAACCTACAGTGGCCGGCCACCGGAACTATCACTGCAGGGGATTCACTCACGGTTTATGGCCAGGCTTACAAAGCGGGCGTTACCGATTCCACCGGTCAGGCTTTTGGCTTGAACGCATGGGTTGGAATCAGTTCTACCAATAACAACCCAGCTAACTGGAACAACTGGGTTCCTGCAACATTCAATGTTCAGGTTGGAAACAATGACGAGTTCATGGCTTCCATCGGAAAAACCCTTGCCCCGGGCACATATTATTACGCGTTCAGATACCAGTATCTCGGCGGACCATACCGTTATGGTGGTTTTAACGGCGGATTCTGGGACAGCACCGGAAATGTCAGTGGTGTACTCACCGTTAATCCTTATACCATCTCTTCACTTCCTTATTTTGAAGGATTTGAAGGCACGGCATTCCCACCGACAGGATGGGCAAGGGAAGACAAGAACGGTGGAACCACCTGGACCAGAGCCACTGCTCAGCCAAAGAGCGGTGTTGGTCACGCCCGTTACTCCTATAGCGGTACACTCCCGGGTAACGACTGGATAATCACTCCCGGTCTTCAAATGACAGCGGGACAGGCAGTTCAGTTATCATACTGGTACAAGGCACAATCAGGTTATCCTGAGAAACTTAAAGTGGCCGCCGGTAGAGCACAGACCGCTGACAGCTTAACCTCGGTACTGGCTGATCATCCGAATATAACCAATACCGTATATGAGAACAATGCAGTCTTCTTCGTTGCTCCTGAAGCCGGTACATATTATTTCGGATTCCAGGCATATTCAGCTCCTGATCAGTGGCTCCTCGATCTCGATGACATCACAATATCAGCACTGAAAGAGATCGATTACGCTGCAGTTTCGCTTGTTCAGACAACAGGTGCACCTGAAAAGAATGGTGGGCTCAACTTCTCGAAGCAGAATCCTGAACTCACTCTTTCATTCGATGGCATCGGTGTACCTTCATCGAACGCTAACAACAGTAAGGTGATGTTCTCAGAGATTCCGACAACTGAACTTGCCGGACTCCTTCCTGTTTATCTTAATACAACAGTAAAAAGACTCGGTTCAACAGGTCCTGCTTTCACGGTTGGTGCGAACTTCAACGGAACGCTTGCCACCCCTGTGAACAGACCCGGAATCGGCACGATCGGTGGAACAGAACTTATTCCGTTCATGTTCACTCCGACAGCGAGAGGTACATTCACCGCCAGGTCATTCGTGACAGCCGCAAGTGAT
>RHKR01000607.1 GCA_008363265.1 Chlorobiota bacterium | reverse complement strand
AGAAGGTCTTCCATCTCATCACCCTCCTCTTCCTGCTGCAGGTATTTGTTGATGAAGTAGAGTTGTGTTTCCTCGTCAGCCACCGAGAGAATTTCCTTAAGACCATTAAGAAACTTAACGATCGTCTTGTTCAGGTCTTCCCTCATTGTTCCATATGAGTGTATCTCAGGATTTTCTTCTGCTTTCGCGATCGAACCGCCGAGCCCGATCATGTATTTTGCATCGAAACAAAGTTCCTCAAAATGCTTTTCTGTTTCGCCTTCGAGGGCGAGTTCAAGCAGTCGCAGCACATCCTGTGATTCCTCCAGTCTGTCGAGCGCTATCGTATCAAAATTCTTATAGCAGTTATGCAGTTCTTTCAAGGCGTCTTCCCCTCTCTCTGTAAGTTTGAACCCGATCCCGAAACCGTCACCCACGGGCACAAGCGAGGCCTGAAGGGCGGGGGTGTTGAAAAACATTTTATTGAATTCCCTTATGAGTGCCGTTGAACGGATGTACTTGGGCGGCAAATCCTCATTGGAAGAAGTGTACCCATGCCAGAGCAGATTGTCCACAAGATAAAGTCCTCCCTTCTTAAGCAGCGGAATGGAAAACTGAAACAGTCTGCTGTAATCCTCCTTGTCGGCATCCAGAAAGATGAGATCGAACGATACATCCATCTTCAGAAGTATCCGCATCGCGTCCCCCTTAAGAAGTTTGATCTTGTGAGCCAAACCCGATGCCTCGATGTTATTCAGCGCGATGGGGATCATGTCGGTCGATTTTTCTATCGTGTACACAATTCCGTTCTCCGGGAGTGCGGCCGCGATCCTTATTGTGGAATAGGCGATCGCGGTACCGATCTCAAGTACAGTTCTGGCCTTGTTGGCTTTGATCAGTATTTCGAGGAGTGATGCCGAGTCTTTGTCGAGAATCGGGATATAGCTCTCCGCGGCATGGATTTCCATCTCTTTCAGCAGAGGGGAAGGATCGCGTCGCAGAGAAGCTAGATATTTCAGGGTTTCCTGTGTGAGAATGTCGGGCATGTTAACCTGAATTTAATAAAACCAAAATGCGAATAAATAAAAAAAAGTGAAGAAATCAAGGAGAAAAATTGAAAAATTAAATGGAAAGGGAGGTGAGAGAGAACTTCCGCAGGAATCCTGTTCCTTTAGGGTCAGGATTCCCGCAGAAAAAGGGATTCTATTTAAGGTCTTTGTATTTGAACCACCAGTCGGGGCCTTCGTACTGTTTCCTTTCTTCGACTGCAGCCACATCCTTTGGCGGAGGGATGATAACCTTGTCTTTAAGCAGTTCATTGTTAGGCCAGTTCTCGGGCATCGCGACCTTGTGAGTATCAGCTATCTGGAGAGCTTTAATAGCACGGAGTACTTCATCAACCTGACGGCCGATCTCCTGCGGGTAATAGATCATCAGGCGCATGATTCCATTTGGATCAACCACGAACACCGCACGTACAGTGTTAGTGCCTTTTCCCGGGTGGATCATGCCGAGGCTTTTGGCAACATTTCCCATGTCGTCAGCAATGACGGGGAAGGGGATGTTTACATGAAGTTTTTCTTCGATCCACTCAACCCACTTGATGTGTGAGAAAACCTGATCGATTGAAAGGCCGATAAGCTCTG
>RHKR01000606.1 GCA_008363265.1 Chlorobiota bacterium | reverse complement strand
CGTTTAGAAGAAGAGATCAAGCAGAAAAAATTCAAGTCGGAACACCATAAACTTATGGTGAACCTGATCTACACTACCAATTGGCTGATGTCGATCCATGGCCCCTTGATGAAACAGTACGGACTCACAGTTCAGCAGTACAATATCCTCAGGATCCTGCGCGGACAGTACCCAAATCCCTGCACCGTGAATCTGCTGAAGGAGAGAATGCTCGACAAAATGTCTGACGCCTCCCGTCTTGTTGACAGACTGCTTGAAAAGAGCCTCCTCGAAAGAAGAACTTGTGAGAATGACCGCCGCCGGGTTGATATATCCATTACTGCCGCCGGACTCGATCTACTCAAAAAAGTTGATGAAGATGAAAACAAATTATACGCCCGTATGAACATGCTTTCTGAGGAGGAAGCCTCTCTTGTTAACGACCTGCTGGATAAACTCAGAGGAAATATGAAATGTGAAATGTGAAATATGAAATATAGTGTTACACAGCTGGTATTGCAGAGATGAACCGCAGGCGAGAATAACATTTCACATTTGATAAAGGCTGTTCCTAACCGGACAGCCTTTTTTTTGTGCTGTCGGGTGAAAAAGGGGTTTTGTCGAAAAAAAGTGGTCGTGTGCCGAATTCGATGTGATTGATCAGGATAAATTTTTAGTTTTGTTTAGTCTTTTGAGCTATTTATTTAACATTTATCCTCGAGCCTATCGGAGAGCGCGACATGAAAAATATATTCATTCTTTTATTTGCTGTTTTATTGATCAGTGGCATTGACGCCCAGACGATCAATTATAAAACCCTTGGTACATGGAACAGCAGTACCGGAGTCCCCAACTACCTTGAACCGGTGAATGATGTTGTCGGACAGGATCTGATAACAAGGATCAATTCGACACTCCCCGAGTACCACAGGGTACCACAGGAACGTCCCGATTTAATAGCTGATTCGGTTCAGACCAACCTCTACATCATTCAGGAATCTGATGTATGGGTGACCTTCGTTTCGGAGGGTGCGGGGTACAAGAACGCACTCGGCTTCTACACATATAATGTAAACACTCCGCCACAATCGATAAATGACATTGCTGCCACCATGACACTGATCTTCCCTAATTCTTCCGCAGTAAATTCAGGTGGAGGAATGGTAGCCGGAATGAAGGTTAAGATCGGCAGATTCCAACCCGGTACTGTGATAGGCTGGTTTGTTGTTGCCGATGGTTTCAGAGCGCCGAATGTTACGGGCGGTAACTGGCTCGTCTTCTCCAACAGAAATTTAAATAACTCCCCAAATCCCGCGCTTGCTCAGCAGAACATCCAGCTTAATGATCTCGGATCAGGCCGTGTGGTTTTAACCTTTGAAGACATTCTCAGGTACAAAGGCGGTGATCAGGACTTCAACGATGTGGTGTTTTACGCCACTTCAAACCCTATAACCGGTATCAGCTACACAAATATTCCAATTATCAACAATCCTGAAAATATTCAGGTCGCCAATGTAAGTTTAACAAAGTCGGTTGACAACGCAACTCCGTCCGACGGCGCGATAGTAAACTATGCGATCACCGCCACCAATATCGGGCCGCAAACCGCCACTTCACTTATAATAAAAGATGTGCTGCCTCAGGGTCTGG
>RHKR01000605.1 GCA_008363265.1 Chlorobiota bacterium | reverse complement strand
CCGGTGAGATGGTTAATGCTCCCGCCGCCGTGGTAACCAAAGTGGTTAACAATGCAGAGTATAAAGCTTCATCCGGCAAGTGGACAGCCCTTAAGGTCGGACAGGCGCTCAGCTCCGAGGATATGGTTAAAACTTCCGGAAAGTCACTTGTAGTTATCAAGTTCACAGACAATTCCGTACTCAAGGTCAGAGAGAATTCACAGGTGAAGATCTCGACCCTTAAAAAGGACAAAAATGTCTCCAAAACCGTTGATGTTGACAAAGGCGCGGTAAACGCTTCGGTCACGAAACAGGACCAGCAGGACTTCAAGTTCAAGTCGCCGACACTCGTGGCGTCCGTCCGTGGAACATGGCTTCTCTTCGGTGTAGGTCAGGATACCACCAATGTTGATCTTACAGAAGGCCGTCTGTTCTGTGAAGCCCAGCTCGGGAAACAGGAATCGGGTGACCTGAACGAGAACCAGACTGTTACTGTTACCCCTGACGGATCATTCAGTCCCCGGGAAATGACAGAACAGGATAAAAAGAGATTTGACAACTCAAACCGGGCAAACGTCAAAAAGATTATCCTGAAGACGTCGCAAGGTGACATTGTTATAGAATATCTGGAGAATTAACCCGGATAATTAAAAATTCTCAAGCCGCTTCACGGTAAACCGTGAAAGCGGCTTTTGGTTTTTTGTTTTCGTTCTCTTTTTTTAGTAAATTTTATATAGAGATAAAAGTTTTACTTAACTCCCGTTTTCAAAATTTCCGGAGGTTTAATAGAATGTTGAAACACCTTTTCAGAACAATTATTTTGTTCTTCATACCGGCAGCCCTGTTTGCGCAGGTGAGTAACTACATCACGGGTGTGGAACTGACCGACGCGAGGGAAGGGCTCGATCTCACAGTCAAGGTTAACCTTACCAACATCAACGAAATTTCCGATATCACTCTGGCTTACAGGGTGTTCGGCACCTCCGAGTTCATCAGAGAAGATATGGATCTCGCCGGTGGACTGGCAAGAGTAACCATTCCGGCTGAGAAGATAAAAGTGCCCTCTTTAGAGTATTATTTCATTATAGACACCCGGAATAACGGTGAGGAATACTACCCTATTGATGCTATGAACCAGAATTTTTTAAGGGTTCAGGTTCAGCCCAAATCAGAAAAGGATGATGAAATAATCGTCCTCAACCCTGATCCCGGTAGCCCAATGTCGATCGATGAGGCTCTGGTAACCATCTCACTTCTAAAAGCAAGTGACGAAGTTGACAAGTCCAAAACCAAAATTTTCATCAACGGCAACGACATTTCATCTTCGATGATGCTGGCCGAAGATCTGATCATAATCGCCGGTGACAACCTCTCCTCGAGCCTAAAAAAAGGCGGACTTAACTCGATGAGAGTGGAACTTTACAAAGCCGACGGGTCAGGTTATCACGCCTACTCTGCCGGTTTCGAAGTTACCGATCAGGCGGGTGGCAGAGTTGCCGGAACTTCACTTGAGTATTTCCTTAACGTAAGGGCTGAGTCACGTAACGAGAACGTAAGAGACTACAGCAGTTGGTACAACAACATTTCCATCGATGGTAAGGCGACATACGGTGCATTCGACATGGATGCTCTCGTCTATGCCACATCAGAGG
>RHKR01000604.1 GCA_008363265.1 Chlorobiota bacterium | reverse complement strand
AGGTGTAACGGATACCGCGGAACCGGCTTTTGCTACAATCATAATTTCATCAAAACAATAAGCGGGGTTTGTCCAATTCACCGCGGACTTCTCATGCCAATTGGTTGCGGATGGCGAGCCGACATTAAAAACACCGTTCACTATCTGGAATGCGGCAGTTTCATTACTGGTTGAGACGGGTTGATTCGACTTGATCCTGATCTTGTATCCCGTGCCGGAAGGTGTATTTCCCGGGATGGTGATATTAATCGAGCCATTGGAGTTGATGTCCTCAAGAGTGCCGATCAACGTCTCGGAAACAAAACTCCCGAATGCATCGGAAAGCCAGGCGGTCAGATCATTCGAAGCGCCAAACATCCCCACAAGTGTGTATCCGACAGTTGCGGTTGCAGGGTTAGAGGGGCCTACACATATAGGAGAAGTTGATATAGTTCCGATCGAAACACTATTAGGTGTACCCATAATTTTCACATCATCAATTACCCATCTCTCAACCGTTTCCGGAGAAGCACACTGGAATGCGATTCTTATCTTCACCTGAGTTGCATTATCAGGCAAATTGATTCTTAGTAAACCTCTTGGTGACCCAGGTGCAAATATAACCGCAGCAGGATTGTTATCTCCATCGTAACTGACCGGGTCGGTTGAGGATGTAGCAAAACCATAAGCATTATTGTCAGTGATGGTGGAACACCTCAGTTCATTCGAGTATGACTGACCATTATCCAGACTTACAAAAACTTCAAACCGGTCATAAAAATAATCCATTCCTCCATTAAACACATCGTCGAAGGTTCCAAATCTAAAGGTCAAGTACTTGCTTACATAATCCGATATTTGCACATTGGCAAACTCAATGGACGAAACCCCGGTACCTAAACTAGTAGATTGCCACCCACGAGCACCCGAAGCAAAAAGATTGGCGTTTGCCGGCTTTCCTGTTGGACCAATATTTCCTGAACTGAATCCTCCCCCCGAATTGGTAAAAGTCATCGTTGGTGAGGCAGGTGTTTCCTCAAAATCCTGCTGGGCAATGACAACTTGCCCGAATCCCTCGAAAGCAAAGCAAAAAATGATAGAGCAAACAAACACGAAAGACCTGAACATAAATCTCCTGATTTCGGTTAAATGAGATTAAACTGTTTTAGTTCATAAAAGGGAAAAAGTATAGTGGAATATAAAGATGTATAATAATTCTTGCAAGGAATTATTATATAATTTTATTATTTTTTGAGAGGATAAAAAAACCCGCCTTCCTTTCGAAAAGCGGGCATAAGTGATTTTAAGGGGTTCTCAGTTCCAGGCGAAGTATGCCAGGATCTGTTTGAAGATCATCAGGGTAACGAGAGCGGCCGCGGCCCAGTAGAACTTGCGTGTCAGGCTGTCGCGTTTCCTTCCCTGCTTGTACAGTTTATCGTACTTCGAGGTGTTGCCCGCGTAATCCCCTTTTGTGATATCCCATGAGTTTGAGTGGTTCTTTGTCAAGCGCGGGGCTCCCTTACTTCATTAAGAGCATTTTTTTGACGGAAGTGAAGTCACCGGAGCTGATCTTGTAGAAATATAGTCCGCTCGGAAGTGCCGCCGCGTCGAATGATACTTCATGGTAGCCGGCTTCCATCTGCCCGTTCAGG
>RHKR01000074.1 GCA_008363265.1 Chlorobiota bacterium | reverse complement strand
CGCGGTTCGACATTTACCGGGGATTCAGGCCACCACACATGCAGGAAAAATAATGCCGGGCAAGTTGTACGTAACCGCCACCCCCATCGGAGATCCGGATGACATAACGGTGCGGGCTGTGAAAATTCTTAATGAAGTTTCATTTGTAATCTGCGAAGACCTTAGAGAAGCGGGCAAGCTTCTCTCGAAACTCGGATTGAAGAAAGAACTCGTCACGCTTAACGAGCACGATGAAGCAGAGAACACACCTGAGATAGTTCAGAGGATAGTCGAAGGGGATTCAGCCGCGTTGATCTCGGATTGTGGCACGCCCATGTTTGCCGATCCGGGTCACAGACTGCTCGACGATCTTATCGCGTTTGGGGTTGAAGTGGTGCCCGTTCCGGGTGCCTCCTCACTGACGGCAGCGTTGAGTGTATCCGGGCTGCACATCGAAAAGTTCTACTATTATGGCTGGTTGCCGGTTAAGAAGGATGCGCGTGCGGGTGAACTGACACGCATCAGAAAATTCAGAGAGGTGATAATCTTTCTGGAAACCCCATACAGGCTGAAGAATATCATGAAGGATATCTGCGACACTTTCGGCAGGGGGATCGAGACGGTTTTAGCCTTTGATCTTACCCTTCCATCTGAAAAAATATTCCGCGGCTCCGCCGGATCAATCCTCGACAAGGTTGCAAAACAGAATCTTAAGGGCGAGTTTGTTCTTATTGTCGATAACAGAAATCACAAAACCCTCCACAAATAACTCGAGTTCTTGAGTTCTTAAGTTCTTAATGCGCCGCGGCGCACTCCAGTTCTTCAGCACCGCTGCGTACTCATATCATTATTTTTATGTAAATTTTAGGTTTGATTTTTATACTTTCACAAATTGCCATAAATCCATTTAAAAGGACCAAATGTTAATAAAACAGCGTACAATTGGTAAAGAGGTGTCGATGAGTGGTGTGGGTATCCACACCGGACATGAATGCAGAATGACTTTTAAACCTGCTCCCGAGAATTACGGCATAAGGTTCATCCGGACTGATCTTGGCGGCAATCCTGAAATTCCTGCAGTGGTCGACCATGTTATAGATATTTCACGCGGTACAACCCTCGGGATCGGTGAGGCGAAAGTTCACACGGTTGAACACGTGCTTGCAGCTGTCTATGGATTGCAGATCGACAACCTCAGGATAGAGCTTGAAGGGATCGAGCCTCCTATCGGCGACGGAAGCTCTTTACCATATGTTGAGAGACTTGTCTCTGCCGGATTTGTCGAGCAGGACGCTCCGAAGGATTACCTCATCATAGATCAGACTGTGATGTACCATGAGGAGGAAAGGGGTGTCGACATTGTGGCCCTCCCGCTTGATGACTACAGGATAACTGTAATGGTCGACTATCAGAACCCCGCGCTGGGGAGTCAGCATTCAGGTCTTTTTGATCTGGAGAAAGAATTTGTGAAGGATTTCGCTCCCGCCCGTACTTTCTGCTTCCTTAGTGAAGTTGAGATGCTTGCGAATCAGGGACTGATAAAAGGCGGCGACCTTGAGAACGCGGTTGTGATCGTCGACAAGGGACTTGAAGAGAACGAACTTGAAGAGCTTGGTGACAAGCTTGGGATCGAGGAGAAGTTTGTTCTTGGAGAAACCGGAATCCTTAACAACAAACAGTTCAGGTTTAGGAATGAACCGGTGCGGCATAAACTGCTTGACCTCATCGGTGATCTTGCCCTGATAGGCGTGCCGATCAAGGCGCAGATACTTGCCGCGAGACCGGGTCACAAGGCAAATGTTGAGTTCGCCAGAATGATCAGGAAAATGTATCAGCAGAAGAAACTTGTAAAAAAATATCAGCACGCTTCAAAGGAAGGTGTGGTATTTGATATCAACGCGATCACCAAAATACTTCCTCACCGTTATCCTTTCCTCCTTGTCGACCGTATCATTCATATGGAAATGGATAAGAAGATCGTGGGACAGAAGTGTGTCTCGATAAATGAGCCGTTCTTCAACGGACACTTTCCGGGAAATCCGATAATGCCGGGAGTTCTGCTGATCGAATCGATGGCGCAGACAGGCGGTTTGCTAATGCTTAACTCATTCGCCAATCCGGAAGAGAAAAATGCTTATTTCATGCAGATAAACAATGCAAAGTTCAGAAGACCGGTAATACCCGGGGATGTTCTTCGAATCGAGGTGGAAATGAAGGATATGAGAAAGAAATTTGTGATCATGCGTGGCGAGATATTTGTAGACGGGGCCCTTGTGGCAGAGGCCGACTTCACCGCCGCGATAGTTGACAGGGTAAATCATGAATGATATACATTCTACCGCGGTAATTGATCCCAAAGCCAGGCTTGGTGACGGGATAACGATCGGGCCGTATGCTGTGATCGCCGCTGATGTGGAGATCGGAGACAATTCAAGGATCGGTCCGCACGTCTGTATCTACGATGGTGCAAGGATCGGTTCGAATGTAACAATCTATCAATCCGCCTCCATTTCACACGTTCCCCAGGATCTGAAATACGCGGGTGAGGAATCCCACTGCACCGTAGGCGATGGCACCACGATCCACGAATTCGTAACCCTTCACAGGGGAACGGTGGAGACGAGGCTAACCTCGATCGGTGAGAACTGTCTGTTGATGGCCTATTCCCATGTGGCTCACGACTGCCGTGTGGGGAACAACGTTATACTTGCAAACGGAGTTCAGATCGGCGGACACGCAACGATAGAGGATTACACGATAATCGGCGGCATGACACCGGTCCACCAGTTCTGCAAAGTCGGGAAACATTGCATGATCGGCGGCGGTTTCCGCGTCGTTCAGGACGTTCCGCCTTATATTCTGGCCGGACACGAACCCCTAAAGTACGAAGGACTAAACCTTATCGGACTGAGAAGAAGGGGATTCAGCAACGATGAGATCATGAGGATCAAGAAAATATATGAACTGATCTATCAGTCGCATCTGAACCTCACGCAGGCAAAGGAACAGATCAATCAGCGTTTCGCGGGTGACAAATATGCCGGTGAAATTCTGGACTTTATTTCAAAAAGCACACGCGGGCTCATCAGGTAGCTCCGGTGGTAGTTTTAAGGTTATAATTGCAGGCATTTTTTCTTGATTCCGGCGCGAGAACAGGCAGGTACAACATGGACCGTGACCTCGAACTGGTGGCCGGATCGGTTGACGACTCATTCACTTTAAGATTTTACACCTGGGAGCCATACTGCGTCTCCCTGGGAGCGAATCAGGCGGAATCTGATATCGACACTGCCAAACTTTTTGCTGATGGTTTCGACCTGGTCAGGCGCCCCACGGGCGGGAGGGCGGTTTTTCATTCCGAGGAATTGACATATTCGGTCGTGATCCGTTCAGGCAACCGGTCACCGAAAGAGGCATATACCGCGATAAATGAAGCGTTACTAATGGGACTGGGAATCTACGATCCCAGGCTCTCGGATGCGGGGCTCTCAGGAGAGGATGTTAAGTTCAGGGAGCATTACCGTTCGGTTCAAAGCGCGGCCTGCTTTTCAGTTCCTGCCCGCTCCGAAGTGAAAATTGACGGAAGAAAGCTTATCGGCAGCGCACAGCGGAGGATCGGACAGGCGATACTTCAGCACGGTTCGATAAACACCGGCCCTTTTCACAAAAGGATTGCAGACTATCTGATTCTTCCGGAAAAAGAGAAGGAGTGCTTGATCGAACTGCTGGAGAGTGGTACCGCCGACATCCGGACGATCCTCGGGTCGGAGGTTGATCTGAACCGGTTGAAAACGGCAATATTAAAGGGGTTTGAGTTGAAGTTCTGTATGGACTTCAGTTTTTTAGAAATGATGACGGACTTGAATAAAATATGAGCACTTTTGGTAAATTTCAGAGAGTATCGACTAAAACCCTTAACCTGATGAAGCAGCAGGGGAAGAAGATCGCTGCGCTTACGGCTTACGACTTCATAACTGCAAAACTACTTGATGAGGCGGGGATCGATCTGATACTCGTTGGCGACTCCCTTGGAAATGTATTTCAGGGAAATGAGACCACGCTTCCCGTAACTATGGATGAGATGATCTATCACACCAAGGCTGTAGCCAAGGGTGTGAGCAAGGCAATGCTGATAACCGATCTTCCGTTCATGGCCTACCAGCTTAGCATTGATGAAGCCTTCAGGAACGCGGGCAGGATTTTAAAAGAGACCCCCGCCGGAGGGGTTAAGATCGAAGGTGGTAAAAGAGTTGCCGAAACCATCCGCAAGATCACCGAGAACGGTATCCCGGTGATGGGGCATCTTGGTCTTACACCGCAGAGCATCCATAAATTCGGAAGCTACAAACAGCGTGGCACCGATGAAGACGAGGCCAACGAGATAATTGAGGACGCAAAGATCATCGAAGAAGCCGGGGCTTTCGCTGTCGTACTCGAGAAGGTTCCAAAAGAACTTGCAAAAAAAGTTACCGGGAGTTTGTCGATACCAACGATAGGAATCGGGGCCGGACCTTACTGCGACGGTCAGATACTAGTGACACCCGACATGCTGGGACTGAACAAGGAGTTCCACCCGAAATTTTTAAGGTACTATGCCAATCTCGCGGATGTACTTAATGGTGCGTTTAAGGAATATATAAACGATGTCAGGGAAAACACTTTCCCTTCAGTCGATGAAAGCTATTAGGAGACCCGGGATGTCAAGAATAATCTTCCTTTTTCTCTTTCTGGCTTCAATTCTCAGTGCCGGAACCCCTGAATATTTCCAGATCGCCGGGGGTGCCAAGGTTACCGGATTCGTAAGGGACGGAATCGACATTTGGCTCGCTACCGACGGCAACGGCATTTTCAGGTACGACGGTGCAACGAATGAACTCGTCTCGATGGCTGATGGTGACAAGGGGATAAAAGACCGCCTGATCTACTGTATCGAAGTGAACGAGGACTACGTTTGGGCGGGAACCAGTGATGGCTTGCTTATTCTCGACAAGGAGAAGGGTACCTGGAAAAAGAGAAAATTTGCCGAGGGGGGGGAATACGGCAACTGGATACGCGGATTGAAATATGACAGATCGACCGGACTCCTCTGGATCGGCCGTTTTATCAATCTCTCGATTCTGAACGTCAAAAGGCAGAAATATGAGGATTACGACCTCTCCCGCGGCAGTGAAACCTCAACGAACAACGTTAAGCGTTTCTTTATCGAGGAAGACAGGTATGTCTGGATCGTAACCGAAGGCGGGCTTTATAAATTTGACAAAGCCAACGGCGATTTCTCGGTTAATCAGTGTGAGTTCATCACCAACAAAGACGGTAATTTCCGCTCTGAGGGGATGAGGGTCTCCGTAAACTCGATACTATTCGACAAAGAGTATATCTGGTTCGGGAATCAGGATTTCCGCTCTGCTGAAATGCCTGACTTTAACGTCGGAGGCATTTACAGGTTCAACAGAATGGCGAAGTGGGAAAAAATAGACAGTCGCACCGGCCTCCGCGGAGACGGGGTCTATTCTCTCGTCAGGGTGGGTAACACCATCTGGGCGGGAACTTATGAGTTCGACAGGGATATAAAGAAGGAGTACGGCCGGGGAGTTTCAATAATCGACCGGAACTCCGCGAAACTGATCTCTTCGAACCCTTCCGATCTGAAGATACCGGCGAACCATTTCTATTCAATGGAATTCGACAGAAGATATGTCTGGATGGCTTCCGATAACGGGCTTTGGAGGATCGACCTCAGCAATCCCCTCGGAACATGGGGTGGAATTGCGGCAAAAGGGAAATAATTACTCAACGACTTGGAAAAATTCTAATGATAAATATATCTTCTGAAAGACTTGACCAGATAAAGGCATCTTTCGCGGGCAAGCGGATCGCCATAGTTGGTGACATGATGCTCGACGGCTACGTTATGGGTGGTGCGAAAAGAATATCCCCTGAAGCACCTGTTCCCGTGGTCGATGTGGAAAATGAGTTTTACAGATTCGGCGGTGCGGCAAACTGTGCCAACAACATACTTCACCTGACCGGTGAGCCTTTCCCTCTCGGAATTATCGGAAACGACCGGGCCGGGGATATTTTCAGGGGTTTGCTTGATGAACTGAAAATTGAACACTCCGGATTGATAGCCGACGAGAAGAGGCCGACCACTCTTAAGACCAGGGTTATCGCCGGTTCGCAGCACGTGGTGAGGATAGACAGTGAGAACAAGGACGACATCAGTCATCAGGTGGAGAACGAACTCTTCACGGCACTGGAAAAGAACATTGACTCGATCGACGCGGTGATACTTCAGGACTATAACAAGGGAGTCCTCACAGCTTCCCTTATATCCCGCATAATCGAACTGTGTAATGCGAAGAATAAGCTCGTAACGGTTGATCCAAAATTCCATAACTTCTTTGTTTACAAAGGGGTAACTGTTTTTAAGCCCAACCGGAAAGAAGCGAGTGACATCCTTGGCTTTCGGATCAGAACAACTGAAGATGCCCTTAAAGCAGGGGAAATACTCCTCGAAAAGCTTGAGGCCGAGAACATACTTCTAACGCTCGGCGAGGACGGTATCGCGGTATTCAACCGCAACAATGAACCCAAGATGATGCCCACGAAGGCGAGAAAGGTAGCTGACGTATCAGGAGCGGGGGATACAGTGATTTCAACCCTTACTCTCGCGCTCAGTGCCGGGGCTGATATTTATGAAGCATGCTACATCGCGAACTACGCGGCCGGCATCGTCTGCGAGGAAGTAGGGATAGTGCCGGTTGAGATCGATAATCTTTTCGATACGATCCGCGAGGGCCGGAGATGAAATACAATTGGAACTGGAATGAGCTTGCTGAAATAAGAGCCGGCCTTAAGAAGGAGGGAAAGAAAGTCGTTTTTACCAACGGATGTTTCGATCTTCTCCACGCGGGTCATATCGACTACCTGACCAAAGCAAAGGCATTGGGTGACGTTCTGATCATCGGTCTAAATTCAGACGATTCTATCCGCAGGTTGAAAGGGGATAAAAGACCCCTTCTGCCGCACGATGAAAGGGCATTCGCCATCTGGAACCTTAAGGCCGTGGATTATGTTACAATTTTTGAGCAGGATACACCATTCGAATTGATCCAAACCATAATCCCGGATATTCTCGTTAAAGGCGGCGACTGGTCGCTCGACAACATCGTCGGCCGCGATATAGTGGAAGCAAACGGAGGAGTGACAACCAACATACCGTTCGTCGTCAACCGTTCAACTTCAAGTATCATCGAAATTATCCTGCAGAAATACAGTGGATAGTTAGATGAAAAAGGTGCCCGCCTACGTTTTAAAATATACACGTGGAACCCTCTACGTGATCCTCTCGTTGGTGGTGGCCTTACTCGTATTTTCCCAGACCTCACTTTTCCGTTCAATTCTAAAAGATGAACTTACCTCGATCCTGAACAACACTTTCCGGGGGAAGGTAACCATCGGCAGCATCGACGGGACACTTGTAACCTCACTGATCGTCCACGATATCCGGGTTGCTGATTCCGCGAACACAGAGATAGCGACCATTAAGAGGATCGAAGTGTATCCGAAGTTGCTTGAATTCTTCCGAAACAGGATCAACGTTGACAAGATAGTGATCGACGGAATGACCGCGGACCTGGTAACCGACTCGAACGGGGTATTGAACATCGTAAAGATACTACCGAAACCCTCTGAGAAAAAAGAAGCGGATACGGTCTCGAAACCATTCCCTTATCTGATAAAGGCGGGAACATTCGAATTCACTAACAGCCGGCTGAACTTCAGAAAGTGGAATTTTACTGATACCTCCGCTGCCTATGAATCCCTCAATATGGATGACATGCGGGTGAGAAACATCGATATCAAACTGAATGATATTCTGATCGATATCGCGAAAAACTCGTATCAGATCACATTCAGCAGGTTTTGTCTCGAGCCCAATCTCCTAAACACGCCGAAACTTTCGGTGGAAGGGGGAATCGATATCGAAGGGCGTTCGATCGATATCAACGAACTGAAGTTAAAGACAGCGAAAAGTGACGTGTTGCTCGATTACCACACGAGGGAGCTGAACATTTTTGATAATTTTACCACGGATTCACTTGAGAAAGCGGATTTTGTTCTGACCATGGTTGCAACGCCTTTCCATTTTGCTGATCTTACTTCGGTTGTGAAGGGTTTTGATCTGATCAAGGGACCGGTTGAACTAAACTTTGAGGCCTCAGGCAATTTCATAAACACGGATATCAAAGAGCTCGAACTGAAGTCGCGTCAGACCGGTCTGAAACTCGCAGGAAACATCCTGAACGTGATGAAGGCCGACAGGATGAGGATATCGGCGGAGATCACCAACTCGACACTTAACCCCCTCGACATCCACGAACTGATGCCGGGTCTGAATCTGAAGCAATTCCTCGAGTTCCCCACGATAAAGATAGACAGTATAGGATTTTACGGCTCTCCACTTAACTTCAGGGGTGGGCTCGGTTTGAAGTCGGCATCGGGGAATATTGCCGGGACCTTTATGAGGCAGATCTCCGTACCGAGAAACTCGATATCAGTAAATATGTTAAGATGCCGATGAATCTTACTTCGAAGATCAGGGCGCGGGGTCATGGATTTAACCCTTCCAACGCCGAGTTTGAGCTGGATATTCTTGGTGATCAGTCGCTCGCAGGCAATTACTTTTTTGATCTTTTCGATCTGAAGACAAAAGGGAGCAAGGGGAAGATACTGCTCGATATGAAAGCACGGCTGGGCGAGCAATCGGGTCAGATAACAGGTGATCTCGATCTCTCGAACATGGAACGGCCGGTTTATTCGATCACATCGACATTCAACAATATTAAACCTGCTGAATTTTTCGGTGAGGGGATGGACAACTCCCTTCTTTCATTCACCCTCGAAGCCGAAGGGGAGGGGTTCAATCCCAATGATATGAATGTGACCGCCCGGCTTGACATGAAGGACACCCGGATAAAAGGTGATGACCTCGGGGAAATTGAGGCCGACTTGAGGGTGATTGCCACTCCGGACATGATGAAAGATATCTTCATTACATCGAATCTCTTTACCATTTCCACTTCAGGGAAGTTCGACTATGCCACGCTCGGCAGCAACATGGGGATTGAATCACAGAGGCTGATGGCAGACGTAACCAAATTATTAAAGAATTATTACCCCGACTTCTTTGAAGACAGTGTTCAGACAGCGGCAGGGACAAACCCTTTGACGGGCACTGCCTCACCAAAGATCACCTCATCAGATTCTCTAGCATTCTCTTTTCAGGTTAAGGATCTCGGGCCACTCAGAAAATTCCTGAAACTCCGGACATTTGACATCCAGGGAGCACTCTCAGGAAACCTGGTCCTCGACAGCAGCCGCGTGGCATTCAACCTCTGGAATGAACTTGACCTTTTCAGGTTAAGGGCCAGCGACACTTCCGGCACAATTGTTCTGGTGGGAGCAACCGCTCAGATCAAAGTTTCACACCCTTCAGACGACATTACCATTGGGAAACTGAACGGACTCATCGATACCAGGATCAAAAAAATTTTTATAGTTAACAAAGGGAAGACGGATACCCTCTCGAATACCGAACTTACGATGTCGCTGGAGAAATCGATCCTTGATCTGGAGCGGCTTGATATCAATTACAACGATCTTGTTAAAGCCCGTGTCGCGCTCGTGGTTGACTTCATGAAAGACTCTCTGGAACTCGACATGTATGAGACAAAGATCGACTATAAAGGTTACCAGCTGGAGAACACCCGGAACGCTGTGCTTTCATTCAGTAACAAATTCCTCTACATTAAAGACTTCGCTATGGGGCGGGGTGATGATCCTGTTGTCTCGATGAACGCCCGGTTAAGCGCCGGGTCGTTCAATGCAAGTCTTGACTTCGGTAACCTGACCCTGCAGGGGATAATGAAGGATATTGTTCAGAAGCCTTTCAATCAACCCGTCGATGCAAAACTTGCCTTCAGCGTGGATGCGGGCGGAACGTACGCCGACCCTGTTATCGACGCACATTTCAGTGTGGATGATCTCAAGTATCAGAAGGATGATGTTGGAAGACTCTCCTTCGCACTTAAGTACAAAGACAGGGAGCTACGGCCAAACGGATATTTCTTCACGGGTGATGACGTTGGAAACGACTCCCTTCTTTCCATAACCGGTGTTATTCCGTATGATATCTCTTTCAGTGAGGCGAGGTTCGATTTTATTAATGACCGTGCGACTGATATCAGGATCGACGCCAAATCATTTTCACTTGATGCCCTGAACGGTTTTATTCCGAACATACAGGATTTGCAGGGAGTGTTCGAATCAGGGATAAGGATCACAGGAAATTATCCTAACCTCGTGAAGAACGGGCATGCGGAAATAAAGCACGGGATGTTTAAAGTTTCGATGACCAACCTTCTCTATGGACTGAAAATGGGCCTCACGCTCAGGGACTCGACCGTTGAGGTTGATGAGCTCCTCCTTACCAATGAAGGGAAGAACGTTGACACTTACGGCAAGATAACAGGCAAGGGATCGATCCTTCTTTCCGGATACGAGATCAAATCGGGTAATATCAGCCTCGGTGGGCAGCTAACAGTGATGGACAGCCCCCGGCCTTCGAAGGAATTCCCGATCTTCGGTAAACTTGTTGTGTCAACCAATGAGGATATCACACTGAATATCGCTAGGAACAACTACTTCGTGAAAGCTTCGGTGAATCTGGACAAGACCGACCTCACGATCCCACCCACTCAGAGCAGTGTGGCGAATGCCGGCGATAACTACATCTACAGGTATCAGGAATATGATATTAGATCAGGCCTGGTTGATACCACACTGATGTCGATACTGGAAGACGACAGGCAATTCTCCGACACT
Source organism: Chlorobiota bacterium (assembly GCA_008363265.1). Classification (GTDB taxonomy): domain Bacteria; phylum Bacteroidota; class Ignavibacteria; order Ignavibacteriales; family Ignavibacteriaceae; genus UTCHB3. The sequence continues at coordinate 5,966 of RHKR01000074.1, read as the reverse complement.
TCCTTCAGAGGGAAGAAGGACCTTCCGTTCAACCTTGAATACCAGTTCAAGGTCACCATGTCGAAGAACTCGAAGATGACGATGATCTTCTCGCAGGAGGCGAATCAGAAACTGACCACTTACCTCGAAGGTGAATTGAACTATGAGAAGATCAAGGGTTTCGAAAATGTTCAGGGTGAGTTGAAGGTATCAGAAGAATCAACACTTGAGTTCCTGAATCTGAAGACCTTCGCGGCCTCCGGAAAACTCAGATTTGAGAGGGAAATTTTTAATCCATATCTGGAGATAGAAGCAAATTACAATTCATACTATGTTTTCGCGGGAAAGGGGAGCACAAGTTCAGAGCAACCCGTTCAGGTAAAACTGAAATTAAAAGGAAGCATGGATGAACTTTCAACGAAATTCGCGAAGGAGAGCGATAACATAGCCGTATATGTGGGTGAAGATAACATCAGTAACAAGGTTCCTTCACCACAATATGACAAAGCTGACGCGGTATGGTTCATACTGACCGGCAAATTCAAATCAGATCTTACCGAGGCGGATAAAACCTCGGCCGAGGGTCAGATCAACACCATACAGGGAACCGCCACATCGCTTGCCGGTTCACTTCTGGGCGGGCTCCTCTCAAGCTATCTTGGCGACTATGTAAAATCGCTTGAAGTTAGAGCAGCCGGAAACCAGACAAAATTCAACCTTTCAGGTCAGGTATCTGACATCAAATACTCATTCGGCGGAACGACGAACCTCTTCCAGGATTTCTCGACCGCCACTTTCAAGTTTGAGATACCGGTGCTGAAAGCCCTTCTTTTGAGGATCGAAAGAAGGGAATCAATAACAGAAGGTTCATCCACAGGATCAATGATCAATGAGATGGGTCTTAAATACAAGATCGAGTTTTAATGAAAAACAGGATAAAAGCATTTTTCCAACGCAACGCGAACTCTGCCATCAAGTCAAAGCAGCTCGCGATGAGTCTTGATATTTTCACCGAGCAGGACTATGAAGCCCTAAAGGCTTTTTTACACCAGCTTGTTGAGGAAGGTTTTCTCCTCAGGGAAGGAAAAAGATTCAAATACACCCCCAAGGGGAATGAAAAGACCGTTAAAGGTGAATTCAATATAATGAAGGACGGCTCAGGCTTCCTTTTTAAAGACCGGGTACCGGGTGGGGGATACTACATTTCCTCAAGATACTTCAACACGGCATTCCACGGTGACACGGTGGAACTCTCTGTTGCCGCGAAGGAACTGAAAGGCCGCAACCGTGTTCTTATGACGGGACAGATCGTGAACGTGATCGAGCGGAAGTGGAAAGAAATTTCGGGCACTCTTTCGTTGGAAGGTTCGTTTTATATAGTAAAACCGGATATTCCCGAGATACACAGGAATCTGTACATCCCGGAAGCCCTTCTGAACGGCGCCAAACCCGGCGACCGCGTATTTGTGGGTGACATACACTGGACCAATCCAAAGATCAATCCTGAAGCCAGGGTGATCGAAGTGGTGGGTAAGGGCGAAGGTGTTAACGTCGATGTCATCACGCTGGCGAGGGAGTTCAATCTCCCTTCCAAATTTGCCAAAAAAACTCTTGAAGAGGCAAGGGCGATATCTGAAGAGATACCCGCGGAGGAGATTGCCCGCAGGGAAGACTTCAGGGAGAAGAACGTATTTACGATCGATCCCGAGGACGCGAAGGATTTTGATGATGCCCTTTCATTGGAGACACTTCCCAATGGAAATTACGAGATCGGCATCCACATCGCTGATGTCAGCCACTATGTAACGCAAAACTCAGCTCTCGACAAAGACGCGCTTGAGAGGGGGAACAGCGTCTATCTTGTGGGCGCGGTTATCCCGATGCTTCCGGAGGAACTCTCGAACGGAATCTGCTCCCTTGTACCGTACCGTGACAGGCTGACATATTCGGTGGTGGTTGAAATGTCGCCGCGCGCGAAGGTTTTAAACTACCGCATCGTGAAAACTGTCATAAACAGCAAGAGGCGTTTCTCTTATGAAGAAGCCCAGCAGGTAATCGAGACCGGCAAAGGGGATCTGGCGGGTGATATTACGATACTTAACAAGATCGCTGTTGCACTCCGGACAAAGCGGATGAAATCAGGCAGCATCGAGTTTGGTTCAGATGAAGTGAAGTTCGTTCTTGGTGATGACGGCGAAGTAACAGGTGTGAGGCGGAAGCAGCTTCAGGAAAGTAACAAACTTATTGAAGAATTCATGCTTCTTGCCAACAGGATCGTTGCCGAGCACGTGAACAAAAAGCGCCGTGAGACCGAGATAGTACCTTACGTCTACAGGATACATGACAAGCCAGACAAGGAAAAAATGCGCGAATTCGCCCGGTTTGTCAAGTCACTCGGATTCCTGGTGAATTTTTCCGATTCGCCGACACCTCAGCAGCTGAACGCCCTCATGGAGGCCGTAAAGCAGAAAGAGGAGGAGGTTATTGTAAATGAGCTGGCGATCAGATCGATGGCAAAAGCCATTTATTCGACAGAGAATATCGGCCACTATGGACTGGGTTTTGTTCATTACGCCCACTTCACTTCGCCGATCAGGCGTTATGCCGATCTCCTGGTTCACAGGATCCTTCACTACTACAGTGAGAATAAAGGGAAGGCACTTTATCAGGAGACACCGCTTCGCGGCATTTGCGCTCATATATCCCTCACCGAGAGGTCAGCGGTCGAAGCTGAAAGAGGATTTTTTGTTACACTTGCGGAATCACTTGCGGAGGGTCTTGTCCACGTCAGGGACATCGAAGGCGACTATTTCACTTTTGAGGAAAAGAATTACCGCCTCAAAGGTGAGAGAAGCGGCCGGGTTTACAGACTTGGCGACAAGGTCAAAGTGAAGCTTATCCGGGTCTCTCCCGAAAGATCAAATGTTGATTTCACTATTGCTTAATGTTTTGTATTCGAGGCAGATCAGATGAAGAGAGCAGCGTTTTTATTTCTGTTTATCGTTTTTGCGGTTTCGCAGGCATACGCTCAGTTCGGTAGAAACAAGGTTCAGTATAAAGACTACGACTGGTACTACATCCAGACGAAGCATTTTGATATCTACTTCACCGTTGAGGGAAAGAACATCGCCGAGTTCGCAGCCGCTGCGATCGAGGATGCCCTCGCACAGATAGAATCATCGATCAACTACAAGATCACCAAAAGGATATCGGTTATCCTTTATGATTCTCAGAACGAGTTTCAGGAAACCAACGTGATCGACTCTTACCTTGGTGAGGGAACGGGTGGTTTCACGGAGCTCTTCAAGAACAGGATAGTGCTCCCTTTCTCTGGCAACTACAAGATGTTCCGGCACGTCATCCACCACGAGTTGGTGCATGGCGTGATGAACGACCTTTTCTACGGAGGCGCGTTGCAGAACATAGTTTCGAGCAATTCCGCTGTTAACCTTCCTTTATGGTTCTCCGAAGGTCTCGCAGAGTATCTTTCACTCGGTTGGGATACCAACACCGACCAGTTCATCCGTGACGCGGCAATAAACGAATACCTCCCCGATATTCCACAGTTGGGTGGATATTTCGCTTACCGTGGCGGACAGGCTGTTTTCTACTACATCGCCAAAAAGTACGGCAAAGAAAAAATTGCTGAACTGGTGATGAATGTGAAAGGGAAAGGTGGCGTTGACCAGGGTATGAAAGCATCGATAGGTCTTACCGTTGAAGAGCTTAACGAACGCTGGAAGAAGGACATCAAGCGGGTATTCTGGCCTGATATCACCAACAGAAAAGACCCCGATGAGTTCGCCAAAAGGATGACCGACCCCAAGAAGGACAATTCATCCTACAACATTTCGCCCGCCATTTCACCGCAGGGTGACAAGATAGTTTATATCTCCAACAAAGACTACTTCTTCGATGTCTATCTGATGGATGCCAACACCGGAAAGGAGATCAAACGGCTCGTAAAGGGAAACAGAACCGTTGACTTCGAAGAGCTGAACATCCTTACACCCGGTATCTCGTGGTCACCTGACGGCAAAAAAGTTGCCATCGCGGCAAAAAGCGGCGGCGATGATGCCATCTTTATCATAAACGCCGAAGATGGTTCTTCTGAAAGTGTTCCGGTCAGATTCCCTTCGATCGAAACCGTTGACTGGTCGAAGGATGGAAAGAAGCTCGCCTTCACTGCGCAGAACTACGACGCCGGTAATATCTACATCTATGATTTCGAAACAGGAAAAGTTGACAAACTTACCGATGACATCTTTTCCGATCACGACCCAAGATGGTCTTACGATGGGAAGAAAATTTATTTTTCATCCGACCGTGACTCACTCATGGTTGTGAAAAGCGACTATGAAGGCTTTGAGATGTACAAACACGACTTCGAGCAGATGGACCTGTACGAAGTGGATGTTGAAACAAAGGTGGTCAGAAGGCTAACCGACTATCCTTTCAGTGATGAAAAATACGCGCTTCCTTCCCCCTCGGGGCAAGAACTCCTTTTCATCTCTGATTACAACGGTATTAACAATATCTATAAGATAAAGCCTGATTCCGCGTGGGTGCCCACGAACAAACCGGTGCCCGTCACCAATTCTCTGAACGGACTCGATCAGATCAGTACTTCTTTTGACGGCAAAAAACTCGCCATGACCGCGATGTACAAGGCCTCCTACAACATTTTTACTCTGAACAATCCATTCGGTCACACTGTCGATGGTGATTCGATCCCGTTCACCGACTATATGCACGAGCTTGTGAACGGCGGTACGGATTTTCGGGGCGGGAACGGACGTCATCCGTTCGATACCACCCTGACGGTTCATAAAGTTGATATCGATCCGCTTGCCGACACGGTTAAAACTGACTCAACTCAATCACAAGTGGAAGTTTTCACCGGGGTTTTCAGTGATACCGTGAAGACCTACGGTGATTCAGTTGAAATCGACTACTCAACGATGGTTTTTGGCAAGGATGACGTAAAGCTGAAAGACACTGTCAAAGCTCCGAATCCTGAATTTCTTCTTGCCGACAGGCTCGAAGACGACGGTGACTTCAAGATCAGGAAATACAAGATCAACTTTTCACCCGACCTGGTTTACGCCAACGCGGGTTACAGCACTTACTACGGACTTCTGGGAACCACGGTTCTCTCATTCAGCGATGTTTTGGGCGACCACCGGCTGGTAGGCTTCACCTCACTTCAAATTGACCTGAAAAACAGTGATTACGGCTTGGCTTACTATTACCTTAAGGGGAGGTGGGATGTAGGAGTTGCGGGCTACCATACAGCCAGGTTTGTGTACCTGCAGCGGGGGCAATTCCTGAATTTCTTCAGGTTCCGTAACTACGGGCTTTCCGTTTCGGCAAGCTATCCGCTGAACAGGTTCTACAGGCTTGATCTCGGACTTTCCCTGACTAATGCGACGCAGACCAACCTTGACGACCCCCTTGAGGAGATGAAGGAGAACACATTCCTTGTGCCTTCGATCGCGTTCGTACACGACAACACGATCTTTGGTTACACCGCGCCGATCGACGGTACCCGCTACCGCCTCGAGTTCATGGCCAACCCTTTTATTCAGTCGGATAGATACGGCTTCTACTCAATTCTCGGCGACTACCGTGAATATCTCCGTTTCTGGGGTGACTATTCGCTGGCCGTGAGGGGCTCGTTCGGTTATTCATGGGGTAATAATCCTCAGAGATTCTTCATCGGTGGTACGGAGAACTGGATCAACCGTGACTGGTCGACCGGCCGTCTGCCGCTTGATTCACCCAGTGATTTCGTGTTCCTTTCCACTGCTCTTCCAATGCGTGGCTATAATTATGCGGAAGTGGTGGGCACAAAGTATGGTTTAATGAACTTCGAACTCCGTTTTCCGTTCATACGGTATCTCATCACCGGTGGTTTGCCTTTGTTCTTCAGCAACATCATGGGTGCCCTCTTCTTTGATGCAGGTGCTGCATGGTCGGATAACACC
>RHKR01000603.1 GCA_008363265.1 Chlorobiota bacterium | reverse complement strand
GAAGAAGAACTTTGACCTTAGGGGGTCGAAAGAGCTGGTTCCCTTCTCAAGATCGGAAACCGGGAATACATCCCTTATCTCAGGCAGTTTCATCAGAACGGGTTTTATTATCTCAACCATCTCTTCAACGGTAGTTTTGTACTTTTTCGCTACATCATAGTCGAAATAGAACTGATAATTGTTCGTGTTCAGGATGAATTTCACCTCGTCACCGGCATTGAAGTGATTCCGTAAAGCGGTCTCAGCGGTTTTTGTGTAAGCCGAAAAATCGAGCATCCCGCAGTCGATATGATTCTGTCTTACAAATCCCGGCACTTCAGCCGCGCCGTGATCGGCAGTAAGAAACACTACATAGTCCCCTTTGGGGAACTGTGACTTCAGGAACGCCATCAGGTCTTTGATATCCTTGTCGAGTTTGATGTAACAGTCTGCGGTTTCGATCGCCTGAGGACCGTATCTGTGGCCGATGTAATCGGGTGAAGAAAAACTAACCGCGAGCAGATCAGTGAATTCACCTTTTCCGAGTTTTTCACTTTTTATAGCCTCAATAGCGAATTCCTTCGTAAGGGTGTTTCCCGCGGGAGTACCTTCAATGGCACTGTAGTTCCCTAGTGCTTTGGTTATCGCCGGGATATCATGCGGAAAAACAGGCTTGGTTTCACCTTTGAAGAGACCTTCATGGTCTGAATCATCAGGTCCGCACATCGCGTATTTATTCAATGGGTATGTGGTCTCCCACTTCTGCGAAAGTAGCTGCTCCGGCCTTTTCTTTTTGTTAAAATCTTCAGCCCACTTGGGGAGCTCTTTCATATAGTAAGTACTCGAGATCCAGTTACCCAGAACTTCATCGAACCAGTAGGCGCCGTTCGCTGAGTGGCCCGCCGGAAGGATCGAGCTTCTCTCTTTTATAGCGATGCCGATAGCCTTCGATTTGAACGAGTTCGAGATCCTCATCTCATCTGCAATAGAGTTTACGAGCAAACGCCTCGGCGAATACTCGCCTTGTTCGGGTGTACCTCCAACTGCTGTGACGGTTTTATCCTCGGCACAATATACCGATTTCCCTATTTCACGGTCGAACCAGTTATTCCCTGAAATGCCGTGCATCCAGGGGGCAGTTCCGGTGAAGATGGAAGTGTGGCCCGGTCCGGTGAATGTGGGGAGGTAAGTGTAATGGGTGCTCGTGCAGCTGTATCCGTTCTTCACCAGCTCTTTGAATCCGCCCTCACCGAACAAGTCCCAATATCTGTAGAGATAGTCGTATCTCATCTGGTCAACTACAATTCCCACCACAAGTTTTGGCCTGTCGGCCTGCTGCGCGTTGGCAGTAAAAACAACCGCCAGCATAAGTATCAGAAGTCTTTTCATCTGTTTCCGAATCTTTTCTTTTTTAGATGAACAATTTAACGATCGAAATATATATCTTAAGTTAAAACATAATTAAATTTCCGGTGAATAACTATGAAGAAATGGAGCCTGAAAGGCAAAAAAGCGTTTATTACAGGCGGAACCAAAGGCATTGGCCTCGAAATCGTCTCCGATTTTCTGAAACTTGGCGCCGATGTAATCACGATCTCCCGGAGTGAGGATAATGTGGCGCTGATCCTCGACCGCTTCAAAGGTGAAAACCTTGAGGCATT
>RHKR01000073.1 GCA_008363265.1 Chlorobiota bacterium | reverse complement strand
GAGAACTCAAAAAGCGTCGAAGTATACAGCCCGTCAATACCGTTAAGGCGGATCAAGTGCCTGCAGAGACCGATCCTGTATGAGCCGATAATCTCTGATTCAGCATTATCCCAGAGAACAAGGTGGCTATAGTGACGGTCATATTTATCGATATCGGATTTTGTTCCTGTTCCTTCCCCGACCCGTCTGAAAGTTATCTCCCTCAGGCGAGCTATCTCTTGCAGTATAACATAGTTATCCTCAGGCTCCACAAGGAAGAGATGCTTGTCGTCCGGGGTCTTCATGATCAGTTCCGACCGCATCAGTTTTTTCCTTATCAGTTTGACAGGCATTGGCTGCACGATGGGTCTCGAGGTCTTATAAATGCCCGAGCCTCCATTGCCGATCTGCTGAACATGCTTCCGGAGGAGTTTGATCTGATGTTTTGGTTTATCGATTCCGTTGAATATGGCCGAAGTGGATATCGGCTCGCCAATTCTGAATGAAATATTCATTCCCTTCTTTCTCAGCATCTCACCCGGCAGCAGGAACATTGAGAAATTTTTCCAGATAAGGGAGAAAAGATAGAAAAAGAACGAATTGCGCCCCTTGACATAGACGGGAAGTATATCCGCTTTACTCATTTTTGCGAAGAGCAGAACGCCTTTGTTCCAGGCACGGTCTCTGATCCCTTTGGTTGTCAGTCTCGAAACCTCACCGGCGGGAAAGATTATAACCGCGGACTCTGAGTTTAGCGCTGAGAGTATCCTGGTGAGATTGGCACTCTGAAGCCGGGCCTGATGAATATCTATCGGAAGAAAAAGTTCGTTCAGATTGTCGATGCCGGAAAGGACATCATTTACAACTATCCTGACATCAGAGCGGACTTCGCTCACTAATTTGATCAGTGCGAGCCCATCGAGGCCTCCCAGCGGATGGTTGGCAACAATTATTACCCTTCCTTCACTCGGAATGCGGTCCTTTTCCTTTTTGGATACGACATATGAAAAATCGAGGTGGTCAAACAGTTCATCGATGAAATCAATCCCCCTGAGGTCCGGATTCTTCTCAAGGAATGAATTAATCGGGTTCAGATAGAGTACTTTATTAAGGAAGAAGATGATTGGATCTACGACAATCGAAGGATACCGGTTCAGGAGGCCGGGAGCTTTGGATTCAATAATTGATCTTAGATCGATCTGAGGCATGGCAGCGCAATAGTTGTTTATATTTCCAATACAAACATACTCTGCCAGTTTTACGGGAATGTTAAGGGAATATTACAGAATCATTAAATAAAAAAGCCGGCACTTGCGCACCGGCTTTAATTACTGCATTTCCGCGGGGGGAATTATTCCACTGTCCAGACGTTGCCCTGACCGATGAGAGCTTCAAAGGTGGTAACCTTTTTGGTCTCTTTGATGTGCTCGATCTGTTCGACAACGAGGTCTTCGTAGGTCGGTTTTTCGAACCTTCTGAAAACGCCGATAGGAACAGGAAGTTCAGGGTTCTCGATGAACTCGGCGAGGATGAACGCGCGCACGGGGGAAGGATCCACTTCCTTGTGCACCCAGACATCGTTGATCGAGTGAATACCGTCATTAAGATCGATAACCACAGGAACATCGCCGTCGAGTTTAATGCCTTTGTCACGGTTCGCACCGAAGATCATTGGCTGACCGTCTTCGAGAACGAGAACTGAATCAGGCTTGGTCTCTTTGTCTGTGAGTCGTGAGTATGCACCATCGTTAAAGATGTTGCAGTTCTGATACACTTCGATAAGGGTTGTACCGTGGTGAGCGGCAGCTTTCTGCATCATCTCCTGCATGTGTTTTGCGTCGCGATCGAGAGTACGGGCGTAGAAGCCAATACCGGCACCGAGGGCAACCATCGCGGGTTTGAACGGATAGTCAACGCTTCCGAACGGAGTTGATTTGGTCTTTTTACCCTGTTCCGAAGTCGGGGAGTACTGACCCTTTGTCAGACCGTATATCCGGTTGTTGAAAAGGATCATCTTTACGCCGACATTTCTTCTGCAGATATGGATGAAGTGGTTACCGCCGATCGAGAGGAGATCGCCGTCACCGCTTGCCATCCAAACCGCCAGTTCAGGTCTTGCTATCTTCACACCGCTTGCGATCGCGGGAGCGCGACCGTGAATACCGTGAATACCGAAGGTATCCATGTAATAAGGAAAGCGGGAAGAACAACCGATACCGGAAACCCAGACGAAGTCTTCTTTTTTAACACCGAGTGAGGGCGAAACTCTCTGCATCTGAGCGAGAATTGAATAGTCGCCGCAACCCGGACACCATTTAACATCCTGGTCAGACGCGAAGTCTTTGGCAGTCAGTTGTACTGTTGGGATCTGATTTTCGTTACTCATTTTCAACTCCGAGCAGGTTTAATATCTTTTCTTCTATCTCAGATGCTTTGAAAGGCAAGCCCTGGACCTTATTGTACTGAATTATATCTATGAGGTACTGACTTCTCAGGATCATGGCCATATGACCGAGGTTGATCTCAGGGAGGAGAATCCGTTTGAACCTCTTAAGGATATCGCCGAGATCTTTAGGAAGCGGATTGATATATTTCAGGTGTACCTGTGAGACTTTCAGGCCTCTGTTGGTTACTCTGTTCACTGCTTCGCTGATCGCGCCGTAAGTCGAACCCCAACCGAGGACGAGGAGGTCGCCTTCCTGCTCACCGCGGATCTCGAGTTCAGGAATGTCATTTGCAATATTCTTGATCTTCTGATCCCGGAGGTTGATCATGAACTCGTGGTTTTCAGGCACATAGCTGACATTTCCGTAAATGTGTGATTTTTCAAGACCGCCGATGCGGTGTTCGAGGCCAGGTGTTCCCGGTTTGGCCCATGGTCTTGAAAGATTCTCGTCACGGAGATACGGGTAGAATTCTTCTTTTTCGGTCCTGAATTCAACTTTCATCTCCTTAAGTTCATCCTCAGCGGGGATGCGGAATGGCTCCGAACCTTGTGAAAGATAACCGTCTGAAAGGAGAATTACGGGGGTCATGTACTTAACGGCAATTCTTGATGCTTCATAAGCCATGTGGAAACAGTCAGCGGGTGTGGAAGCAGCGAGCACGCATACGGGAGCTTCGCCGTTTCTGCCATACATTGCCTGAAGCATGTCGCCCTGTTCGGTCTTGGTTGGGAGACCTGTACTTGGTCCGCCTCTCTGCACATCAACGATAACCATTGGGAGCTCGGTCATTACTCCGAGGCCAACAGCTTCCATTTTGAGTGCAAGACCGGGTCCGGAAGTGGTGGTGAGCGCGAGGTCACCGGCAAAAGCCGCGCCAATACACGCCGCGATCGAGGCGATCTCGTCTTCAGCCTGGAAGGTTTTCACACCGAAATGTTTGAATGAGCTTAACTCATGAAGAATTTCAGATGCGGGTGTGATCGGGTAAGAGCCGAGGAAAAGGGGAAGACCGCTCTTCCATGAGGCAGCCACCATTCCGAGCGCGACGGCTTCGTTTCCGGTAACGTTCTTGTACTTTCCGGGAGGAAGTTTTACCGGCTCCAGGAAGAAGCGGGTGGTGAAAAGTTCGGTCATTTCACTGTAGTGGTAACCGGCCATCAAAGCCTTTTTATTTGCTTCAAGGATGTCAGGCTTGACGCGGAACTTGTTCTCGATCCACTTAAGTGTCGGTTCCACAGGTCTGCTGTACATCCAGAACATTATGCCGAGGGCGAAGAAGTTCTTGCAGCGTTCTTTCTCTTTCATAGAGACATTAACGCCGTCGAGGGCGTTCATTACCGCTTTCGTCATCGGAACGCGCAAAACATTGTAACCTTTAAGTGAATCATCGTCAAGGGGATTCGATTCATATTTCGCCAGCGAAAGATTCTTGTTGTCGAACGATGACTCGTTTACGATGATGGTCGCGCTCTTTTTAAGATCCTTCAGGTTCACTTTAAGAGCGGCGGGGTTCATGGCAACAAGCACATCGGGATGATCGCCATGAGTGGTGCTTTCGCCACTCGAGAAGTGTATCTGGAAACCCGATACACCGTTGAGTGATCCGGCAGGAGCGCGGATCTCGGCGGGGTAATCAGGGAGTGTATTTAAATCGTTTCCGGCAATTGCAGAGGATGTCGAAAACTGCAGGCCGGTGAGTTGCATACCGTCTCCGGAATCTCCCGCGAACCTGACGGTAACATCTTCAACCTTGACAAGTTGTATATCAGCCATTTCTCAAATCTCTTAGTTTTAAAAATGTATCCCCGCTCTGAAAAAATCTTCAAAGTGGTATAGAAATTTAATAAATGTTGTTATTAAAAAACAACCAAAAATGCCCCTTTCCAAAAATATTTTATCATATAAAGAATTTTTTCTTCTGTTTCAGTCAACTTTTCAGTTTCAGCGGTTAAAAGGTTAAATAATTTGTGCAGTTACACGGAAATTTCTTAGTTTTACCATTAACCAAATTTTCCTGTACGGTAAACCGTTCCTGTGACCCGGAACGGAAACGAGAGGTTTTCAGCGATGAAACGAGTCATCATTTTCCTTCTTCTCATTTTTCTGATGGGCGGTCTCTCAGAGGCACAGCCACTCTCCGGGGATGAGAAGACCTTTATAGAATATTTTGCCCGGACGGCCGGCACCATTTCGACAATTCCCGCGGATCCATTGGGAGACACCGGTCTTACCAACGCGCTTGCAGCTCTCGACAGACTTATCGAGGCGAACCCGGAGCGCTATCTTCTCAAGTTGCTTAAAGCGAACATGACCTCGAGTGAAGGGAACCTGAACCCGTTACTCGAATTCGCGCGTAACACCCCGAAAGAGCATGGCGCTCTGATCATGCTGGCCCTGAACGGATACATAACTTCCGAAAAAGAGTTCTACCCGGAAGTCACAGCCCTTTTCTCCGGACTGAAGGGAGAGATAGCCTTTCAGATATCACCCTCATATCTCTATTTTCTGGAGTGCTGGTCGTCTTTACCCGCAAAGGAAGAAGAAGTGATCCCTCACCCGGGTGACCTGGACATGCTGGCTGACCGCACAGCAAGAAACCTGAAGATCTATCCCGATGAGAAGGAATACTTCAGGGAGAATTATCACAAAGGGCTGGCCCTTTTCGATTCCCTTCAGATCGTTAGCGATCCCGGGTTTCCGCTGGATCTTTTTGAGAGTTATGAACCGGCTCTTGCGGCTGAAATGGTGCGTCTTACCGGTCGGGACAAGTGGATCGAACCCTCATTCATTGATGAGGGTGAAAGCATAGTGAAGGTTTACAATGAGCTTTTCGCGCCGCTTTTCGCGGGGATTTACGACGAGGAATACCTTCTGAAATGCGCTTCACTGGCAGATGACGGTACCGATGCCTCACTTCCCGTTGTGGAAGAGGTTTTCAGATATCTGGCACGCAACAATGTAAAGAGTGAGGTTCTGCCCGGGCTTGAAAAGCAACTCACCACTTCGGTAACAGAGATACAGGGTATCACTTTCGCCTGGCTCGCAGCATGGAAGGCACTCAAGCATCCCGGTCAGTTGATCAAGCCCATAGAAAAATATCTGGAGAAATACCCTCAATCGAACACCGCCTGGGAATGGAGGAAGTTCTATTATACCGAAGTATCGCCGGATAAAGCAAAGGCTGATGAGAGCAGTAAAAAACTCGATGAGTTAACCCCTAAAGATTGGTCGGTGAAAGCTGCTCTTGAGCGGATAAAGGTCATGATCGATTCACTTGACTACACGACGGCCAGGGATTCACTTAACAGGTTGAAAAAACAGCTCGAAGATGATTACCTGTTCATTTCGACTGACTATTTTGATGTTCTTTCAGTACTCCGTGGCCTGTACATCACCATCGGGCAATATACAAGATCACTTGAGATTCAGACAGACAAACTTAAAACGATTAGTCAGTACTTCCTGCCGGGTAATGAACTGCTGATGCAAACCCAGGTTGAGGTGGCGGAGAATTATCTTTATCTTGGCCGGTTCGTCGATGCCGATAAGCAGTTGCGGGAGGTTCTGAAGGTGATCGATTCACTCGGGCTTAAAGGTAGTAACAGTTTTACCGGAGCGCTATGGTTTCTGTCGGTCGCGCTTTCGCAGGCAGGTGAGATAACATACTCGAACCAGACCGCAGATTCAGTCTATTTCCTGATCAGGAACGGGGCTGTAAAAAACAGGGAACATGCGCTTGAATTACTTCCGAAGCTGCTCGATCATTATAAATCGTTGAATGACGCGGACAAAATTGAACAGTTGATCCAGGTTTTCGACAGTCTTTCCTCTTCGGAAGATACAAAAGGAGTCTATCTGAAACTCAGGATGAAAGCTGAGCTGGCCCATATCCTTTACCGGAAAGGCGAAAAGGAGAGATCGGGCGGGATACTGGGAGAAATTTCCGGTGCTTTCGTCGCGCTGCCTGTTGTTTCCGACCGGAACTGGATGGAGGCTTTCGGACTGATCTCGTCACTTCACAACCGGATGCCATACAACAAGGGGCACAGGGCATTCTACAAGTTTCTCAAGTTTAACGCGGCGAGGATAATGGATGTAAGGGATCCGTTTTTTGTGAATGCCCTTACCGATATAGTTGAATTTTATCACCGGGAGGGAGATTTTAACCCTGCTCAGGAGTTGCTGCTGAAAGTGATCAAACGACAGAAAGAGAACTTCAGCGAACTTAATCCCGACTACCTGCTCATGACCGTAAAACTGATCGAACTGATGGGAAGAAGGGGTAAAGGCGACGAGTTCTTTTCATTGTACAAGGAACTGATCGATCTGCAGGCGAGATACCTGAGAGAAGTGCTTCCCGTGCTCACGGAAGATGCGAGGGAAGTGATGATGCGGAAATTCGTGAAGATCAATGAACTCTGCATGTCGGTTTCGATGAAATATTTTGAATTTGATCTGGCCGCTTACGGACTTTATTATGACAATCTTCTCCGCATAAAAGGGCTGAAACTTGCGGCGCTGAAAAATGAGCGGCAAAGGATGAGAATGATCCGGGATCCGAAACAAATGGAAGAGACGGGCCGGCTGAACGACATGAAGAACCTGGCGATGAGGCTCTATAATCTCACACCCGCTGAAAGATCGAAGACAGGAATTGATCTCGCTGCAGTTGAGAACAGTATCAAGGAGCTGCAGCAGGAGCTCGCGAAAACAACCGGCTACCGGGCTGACTCCCTGATCGATCTCTCCATCACATGGCACGATATCAGGAATAAACTGAAGGAAGGTGAGGCGGCTCTCGAGGTGTTCAGATTCAAACCCTACGGTGCTGAAGAGACAGATTCGGTGCATTACCTCTATCTTATTGTCACACCACAGACTACAGAACACCCGGAGATCGGGTTTCAGTACCTGGGACGCGAGCTCGAGGGGGCGGCACTTCAACAGCTTCTGGACGCGTCGAAGGGAACCGACTCAGCGTACTTTAACGAAGTGGATATTCAGACGCTTAAAAAGGCTTACAATCTTTTTTGGCTGCCGATAGCCTACCATTTGGGTGGTGTGAAGAAACTCTATTTCTCCGCTGATGGGGTTTATCACAAGATCAACCCTGCGGTTCTTATCAACCCTGAAACAGGAAAATATTTATACGAAGAGCTCGAAGTGGAGCCCGTTACCACAACCAGGGTTATCGTATCGGACAGTGATGAGGAAAAAGGGGAGAAGAAAAGCCACCTCTTTGGTTATCCCGATCTTTATGGTGCTGTTCAGGTACAGGGTGATACCACATCAGAATTATCAGACAGGTCGCTCGTACCCCGAGAGATCGGATCGGAGTTGAAAAGATACTGGCTCTCTGATCTTCCGGGTACAATGGCTGAAGTGAGAGGGATTGACTCACTTTTCCGGTCGAAAGGAAAGGGGTCAGTACTTTACACCGGCTCTCTCGCGAGTGAGGCCAAAATAAAGAATGTTAAAGATCCGGGAGTTCTTCATATCGCTTCACACGGCTATTTTATCGCTGATCAGGATGTTCAGGATGAAAGGCTCTATGGCTTCGATCGTGGCATTGTGGTCGCGAACCCCCTGTTGCGATCAGGGCTTTTCCTCGCCGGCGCGGGAAAATACCTCGACAGTGAGCCGCTCCAGTGGAAATTTGCTGAAAACGGTATCCTTACAGCTCAGGAGTGTCTCGACCTCGATCTTGAGGCCACGGAACTTGTAGTCCTCTCCGCATGCGAGACGGGACTGGGTGAAGTGCAGAATGTTGAAGGGGTATACGGTCTACAACGGGCGCTAATGGTTGCCGGCGCGGGCTCGGTTGTGATGAGCCTATGGAAAGTTCACGATACCGCCACGATGGAGTTCATGATATCTTTTTATTCAAATTGGCTTAATTCCGGCGACAAACTTAAAGCGTTTGATCAGGCCCGGCAAGCGGTCAGGGAAAAGTACGGACTTCCTTATTATTGGGGAGCGTTCGTGCTTCTGAGATAAACCGGAGAAGATGAAAGAAACGGCATCCATCGCGGTATGACACCGGGATGAATGCCGTTTCCCGTTTTAATCGGTCACTTGATCAGGAGTATCTTCCGGGACGACTGTTTTCCGTCACAGTTCATTTCAACTATATAGGTGCCTGAAGCATATTGCGAGGCATCCCATATCACAGTGTAAATGCCGGCTTCC
>RHKR01000602.1 GCA_008363265.1 Chlorobiota bacterium | reverse complement strand
GTTTTCATTAAAGGGGGCGATCAGTATGACTATATCAATTACTGGAAAGGGACCCTCACCGAAGACGCGATCCGCGCAGTCTGGCAGCGCGGTGGAGTTGTTGCCGGCACTTCAGCGGGCGCGATGGTGCTGAGTGAGTTTATCATCTCTGCGAAGTATGGAAGCCTGTCACCTGAGTCGGCACTCAGCAATCCCTTTGTTCAGGCAGGCCACATCGAAACTGATTTTCTGAATCTGGCCTCCGGTCTGATCTTTGATACTCACTTCATCGAACGGGCAAGGCAGGGCCGGCTCGTGGCTCAGATGGTAAAACTTTTCAATGAAGGGCACACCTCTGTCAGAGGCGTTGGTATCGACGACCGGACCGCTATCTGCATCTCACCAAACGGCAAAGGAGTTGTAATGGGAAGCGGCGCGGTTTCTGTTTACAGGGCAGACACGGCAACAGCATTTGCAGTTAACGGCACACAATATGAGATCAATAACCTTCTGGTTGCTCTCAAATGGTAAGCGGCTGGGAATATGATTTTGTTAACAACACTATTTCCACCGTTCCGGCTTCTGCGCGTGCGTTTTCTCCGGGGAGCGGTTCATCATTTGGTTCAAATGTTTATTTGACAGGCGGCAACTATCAGCAGGTCGCGCACACGGCGATGCTCACTGAGGTTGCTCAAAAAGCAGTGGGTGGAACGATAGTTATAATGGCGGGCTCAGCGTATTTGAGTCAGGCCAATTCGATCCAGACAGTTTTTCAGAACGCAGGCGCGTCAGCGGAAGTTGTGAGTTACAGCGCCTCCTCTGAAACCGATACAGCCCTTATTTCCCGTATTTCCCAGGCAGCGGCAGTCGTATTTACAGGTAATGATGTTACAGCACTTAAACCTCTAACTCTCCCCGGTTCGGTGACCGGCAATCTTCTGAAAACAAAGTTTGGTACGACTTCTTTCATCTCTGTCTTCATCGGGGAAACTTCCCGTCTCGCGGCTGAAGTATTCGCGGATGACCTCTTCACAGACCAATATGCCGCATACAGAGGAAAAATGACCCACAAAACCGGTTTGGGCGCGATCAGAGGATTCTCCTACGGCCCACTAACATTTGATAATTCCACTTACCATGAAACCAGGATGAGCGCGGTTCTGTGGTCGGCCTTCAAAGGGGGATTAAGTTCCGGAATGTATGAACACGGGATCGGTACCTACCGTTTCGACGCTGAAACCCGCAATATCTATTACAAGGGTTTCCCGTTCTTTTGGTTCGATTTCAGTGAAGCAACAATGGCGGACAGTTCGGTTTACAGGGCATCAAGCAGTGTAGGCCCCCGGCAGGCAGTGGCGTTCGACCGTTACCGAATCTCCGCATCCAACAACTACACACGGACTTACAACACTCAAACGCGTAAATTCGCCGATACCCCTGTATCGGTAAGGGAGCCATCACAGTTTCCCACGGGATTCGGGCTTAGGATTTATCCTAACCCGTTCAATCCGGAGTGCAGGGTGCTGATCGATTCCCCATCCGACGGTTTTACCGAGATCTCCCTCCACTCAATCACGGGCGAAAAAGTGAGTACGCTTCACTCGGGCGAACTCCCCGAGGGTACATCTGTTCTCACACTTAACGGTTCTTCACTTCCCTCGGGAATTTATTTTATTTCCGTCCAGAGAGCCGGTTACCCAACCGTGAATGAAAAAGTGGTTTTATTGAAGTAAAATCAAAGAATTCAATTTTCCAGAAACAGTCCCCAATCAAACTCCCCTCTCCCCTAAGAAAAATATTTTAAAAATTATTTGACAAACCGAAAATAAAATGTTATTTTTGAATCAGACTTTTTTATCTGATTATAAAACGGGAAATAACAGCACCGATCACGGACCGGAAGCGCGACAACACTTCGAGCGGTCCCCTCTTCGATCGGTGCCTTTCTTTTAACTCAATATCAGACTTTTTTGTCTGATTATAACGGAGGTTCATCGTGAAATCCAAATACATTTACCCCAGCCTTATTCTTGCTGCCGGCCTTTTCCTGTTCCAGGTAACAGGTTGCGGTGGCGATAGCGCGGAAGCAAAGAAAAAATCAAACGCCCAGGGCCAGAGCTCGGGAGTCGAGAATACCTCAGGTCTCTCTGACTTCGAGCTTGAAAACGGCATAGG
>RHKR01000072.1 GCA_008363265.1 Chlorobiota bacterium | reverse complement strand
GATGCTTTTAACGCCTGTCAGGTTCTGGAGCTGTTTCAGGGTGTATTTATCCTTCTGGAGGAAGAGCTCCATCACCTTGTACCGGGTGGTATGTTTGCTCTTTTCGAGTGATATGAAGCGCTCGATCGTTTCACGGTCGGAGTAAACCGATTTCTCCGACTGCACCGATGTGCCGTAGGGGTCGGTAAGTTTCAAAGCCTCGCCGAGCGAGCTCATGTAATAAGATGAAAGCCACTTGAAGAACTTCAGCTTCCGCTCATCAAACACCGGGTGTTTATCGAGAACCTTAACGATCTTCTTTATCTTGCTCAGGTCCTCGAACGGAGGAGTATCACTCATCTCAACGATGAACCCCGTCAGCATCCTCTGTCCGAACGGTGCCACCGCCCTTTTCCCAACCGCCACCTCATCATAAAGATTCACCGGCACCGAATAGGTGAACAACTGGTCAACGGGGAGAGGGAAGGAGAGTTGGATAAATCTCATATTCTTGAGTGTGGTGCGTTTTTAGTGGTTAGTGGTTAGAGGTTAGTGGTTAATATGGGCTGCCGGAGGTTATTGCTGGGGCATGGGATTTGTAACTCTCTTTTTGTGCAAAACGAATTTCTGACCAGCATACACTAACCACTAACCACTAACCACTAACCACTATTTAATTCTTTCTCTCACCATCGGCACTAAATCCCTCTTGTTTTGAGGTTTTTTGCTGATGAGTTCGAATTCGAGGGTTTTTACTTCTTTGGGCCAGATGATCCGGTTGTACTCTTTTTTCTTTATAAGGGTGCCGTTGGTGGCGCCGATCGAGTCTTTGTTCATGTTGGTGTAGTAGTAGTATTCACCGTCGAATTGGATGGCTTCGACATTGCGGATCGAATTGAAAGCGAACTTCACTTCACCGGTGAGTTGCTTCTTCTTAACTTCAAGTTTGGTGTCGAGGATGCGTCTTCCGGTTTCAGCCATGTAGCCGAGGAACTCATCACGCTGGAAGTAGATGTCCCAGAGGATTGTAGTATCCTGGTCGAGCTCCTTTTTGCCTGTGGCATCGGAGTAGATGCCCTCGGCGTAGAGGGTGGCGGTTCCGGAAGTGTCGGAGTTTTCGTTTATCGTTATCTCATATCTCATCTTTTCAACAAGCAAGCATCCCTGAGTTGTGAGGGTTGCCGCTACTATTACCATAAATAACAGTGTCTTTTTCATGATTCTCCGTAATATTTGAATTGTGATCCGCAATTAATCGTTTTTTTGCACTTCAACCAAGTCATCAATTATCCTCTCATCGTGGAGGAGGTAGTCGTAGCTCTCACGGCTTCGTGTTACATGCCAGCAGTTGCCGTCAACTATTATCTCGGGTGGTTTGCGGCGGACATTATAGTTCGACGACATCACCGAGGCGTATGCACCTGCCGACATTATGGCCATCAGGTCGCCTGACCGGGCTTCCTGCAGCTCGCGGCCGCGGGCGAGATAGTCGCTCGACTCGCAAACGGGCCCCACTACATCGTAATCCACGGTTTCACGGTCGCTGTGCAGCGTGACGGGGAGTATCCCATGGTAGCTCTGGTAGAGTATCGGGCGCATTATTTCAGTCATGGATGCATCGAGCAGGAGAATGCTTTTAATGCCGCTTTCTTTTGTGTAGAGGACCCGGCTGATTATCGCTCCGCAGTTCGCGGTGATGAACCTGCCCGGCTCGAAGAATATTTCACAGCCGAATTCGTTCAGAAGTGGTGCCGCCTGTTGGCCGAATTCCTTTATTTTGAAGACATCACCGCCATGGTAGGGCGCGCCGAAGCCTCCGCCGAGATCGATATGCTTCAGTTTCACTCCATTATCAGCGAGCTTGCTCAGGAAGGTGTGAAGCTTCATCAGGGTGACGAAATATGGATCGAAAGAGAGTATCTGTGATCCGAGGTGGACATCTATGCCGGTGAACTCGATATTTTTGTAATTGGCATGGTCAAGGTATATCTTCATTGCCGGTTCTGGGTCGATGCCGAACTTCACGCCGCTCTTGGCGGTGGAGATATTGGGGTGTGTCTGCACAACGATATCGGGATTAACGCGGAGGGCGACACGGGCTGTCTTGCCGAGTTCGCCGGCAATTCTGTTGATCTGCTCCACTTCATCGCGCGATTCTGCCTTGATCATCAGCACTTCATTCTCAACAGCAAGACGGATCTCCTCTTCGGTCTTGGCCACGCCGGTCATTATCATTCTTGAGGGGGAGGCGCCCGCTTTGATCGCGCGGTAAAATTCGCCGCCTGAGTTGACATCGAGACCGAAGCCTTCGTTATATATTATCCGGATCACATTGAGGTTGGAGTTCGCTTTAACAGCATAGAACACCTTGTGGGGTACATCCTTGAACGCGGCGGTGAACTCACGGCACCGCTTTATCAGTGACGCTTTGCTGTAGATATAGGCCGGGGTGTCTTCTGCTGAAATTATTTCTTCAACGGGTGTGTTTTCACAGTATAGTTTGTTATTTTGGTAGTGCCAAAAGTTATCTTCAAAGTGTTGCATTTTAGGGGAATTTTCTGAAAGCAAAAACTAAATTTACTTAAAATAGTTAAGACAGCGGAACCGCGGTTCCGGGAGATCATGATGCACAGACAGATTGTAGTGGATCCGAGAAGGGTGAGACTTCTTCAGGAGGGGAGTAACAGAAACGGGGTGGTTGTTTACTGGATGAGCCGCGACCAGCGGACCGAGGACAACTGGGCGCTCCTTCACGCCCTTCAGATAGCCAACAAAAGACAGCTTCCGCTGATGGTGGTCTTCACACTCGTACCCGATTTCCTGGAGGCGACGGAAAGACAGTACGCATTCATGCTGAAGGGACTTCATGAAGTGGAGCAGAAGCTCAGGGCTTACATGATCCCTTTCGCTGTGCTCCCCGGTGACCCCGCGGCGACACTTCCCCGTTTTTTGAAAGATGTAAAGGCTTCTGTGCTGGTTTCTGATTTTGATCCATTGAAAGTTAAAAGAATCTGGAAGCGGGATGTGGCGAAGGGAATAAACATTCCTTTTTACGAGGTCGACGCGCACAATGTGGTGCCCGCTCTGTATGTTACGAACAAGGAGGAGTTCGGCGCTTACACGATCAGACCCAAAATTCACAAACTTTTGCCGGAATTTCTTACCGATTTCCCGAGTCTTGAAGAGCCCGTCGTGAAGGAGCATTATGCTGAACGGGTTGACTGGGAGGCGCTCAATTCCTCACTTAAGATCAACCATGATGTCAAGGAGGTTGCCACTTTTAAGCCCGGCTCTGCCGCGGCCGAAAGGGTGATGCAGAACTTCCTGATGAAGAAGATCGACCATTATAATGACTTAAGGAACGATCCCACAGAGGAGTATCAGTCGGACCTGTCGCCGTATCTCCACTTCGGACAGATATCCCCGCAACGCGTCGCGCATGAAGCCTTCCTCCGCGTGAAAAATGTGGAAGCCAAGGATGCCTTTCTCGAGGAGCTGATCGTCAGGCGCGAACTGGCGGATAACTTCTGCTACTTCAACACAAAATATGACTCATTCGATGGACTGAAGGACTGGGCGAAGCTGACACTGAATCAGCACCGTGATGACCGGCGTGAATACATCTACTCACTCGAACAGTTTGAAACCTCCGCCACCCACGAAGACCTTTGGAACGCCGCGCAGCTCGAGATGGTGAAAAAAGGTAAGATGCACGGCTACATGAGGATGTACTGGGCGAAGAAGATACTGGAGTGGTCGGAAAGCCCTGAAGAGGCGATGCGCATCGCGATTTATCTGAACGATAAATACAGCCTCGACGGCCGCGATCCCAACGGCTACACCGGTGTTGCATGGTCGGTCGGCGGTATCCACGACCGCGCCTGGACCGAACGCCCCGTTTTCGGCAAGATTCGCTACATGAACTACAACGGCTGCAAGCGGAAGTTTGATACAGCACTCTACATTAAGAAGTGTAGAGTGTAGAGTGTGGAGAAAGGTTACACAGATTTCACGCTTGCCCCTTCGGGGGATTTAACACGGATTTTGTGGGTCATTCTTAAGGACGCAGATACACGCTGATTGGGCAGATTTCCGCGGAGAGGTCGGTCATATTCTCTGCGTTAATCTGTTTAATCAGTGTTCATCCGCGTGCTATTCTCCCTTTGCTCCGCCGCGGCGGACTCTGCCTCGCCGCGGCGATCCGCCGAAGGCGGACTGCAGTTTAACGGAACCCCCTTTTTTACCACACTGTGATTACCTAAATTTAAGGTCAGATTTTTTTGAAATAAGCAAAGTTACAGAGAACGAATGGAATTCAAGTTAAGAACACACAATTGCGGAGAATTACGGGAAAACAATATCGGCAATAAAGTGGTGCTGAACGGCTGGGTGGCGGTAAGACGTGACCTTGGCGGGGTTATATTTATCGACCTTCGCGACCGTTTCGGGATCACCCAGGTGGTTTTCGATCATACATACAACGCTGACGCTCACCATCACGGGAAGGAACTCAGATCAGAGTTCGTTATCTCGATCGAAGGGACTGTCAGAAAGAGGCCTGAAGGGACTGAGAACCCCGCACTTCCGACAGGATTTATCGATGTGATGGTTGAAAAACTCGTGATACTTAACCGGGCGAAAACGCCTCCGTTCCCAATCGAGGATGATATCGATGTGCATGAGGAGCTCCGGTTAAAGTACCGCTATCTCGATCTGCGCCGTCCCGCGATGCAGAGGAACCTGCTGCTCCGTCACAAGATGTATCAGGTGACCAGGCAGTTCTTCGACGCCAATGCATTCGTTGAGGTTGAAACACCCGTGCTGATGAAATCGACGCCGGAGGGCGCGCGCGACTTCCTCGTGCCGAGCAGACTTCACAAAGGGAAGTTTTACGCTCTGCCACAGTCACCCCAGCAGTACAAACAGATATTGATGGTTGCCGGGTACGACAGGTATTTCCAGATCGTAAAGTGTTTCCGTGACGAGGATCTTCGCGCCGACCGCCAGCTTGAGTTCACCCAGATAGATGTCGAGATGTCGTTCATCAATCAGGAATTTGTTTTCTCCATGTTCGAGAACCTGATGAAGGTGCTCTACAAAGATGTATGGGGACGCGAGCTCGAGACACCGATTCCTCGCCTCACCTACGAGGAAGCGATGGAAAAATACGGCTCCGACAAACCCGACCTCCGTTTCGACCTCGAAATGAAGACTCTCAACAATGTCTTTGCCGGCACCGATTTCAGAGTGTTCAAAGATACAATTGATACGAAAGGTGTTATCACCGGGCTTGTAGCCCCGGGATGCGGCGACTATACCAGGAACCAGCTCGATGTCCTCACCGACTTCATCAAGAAGCAGGGTGCGGGCGGTTTGATCTGGATCCGCGTGAAAGAGGACGGACTTGAGTCGCCGACAATGAAATTCTTCACCGACTCCGAAAAAGAGGCGATGGTTAAGGAACTTGGCGCCAAACCGGGTGACCTCATCCTGATCCTCAGCGGAAAGAAGTACAAAACCCTCGGGCTGATGGGCAATCTCCGCCTTGAAATGTCGCGCAGACTCAATCTGGTAACTGAAGATTCAGAGCCGAAGCTCCTGTGGGTTAAGGATTTCCCTCTGTTCGAGTGGGACGACGAGACACAGCGTTACTACGCCATGCACCACCCCTTCACCTCCCCGAACATGGAGGATCTCGAGCTTATGGATACCGATCCATCGGCTGTAAGGGCTCAGGCGTACGACCTCGTGCTCAACGGAAACGAGATCGCCGGCGGCAGCATCAGAATTCACGATTCAGAACTGCAGGCGAAGATGTTCAAGACCCTCGGTTTCACCGAAGAGGATGCGAAGGAGAAGTTCGGCTTCCTGATGGGTGCCTTCCAGTACGGCGCGCCTCCGCACGGTGGTATCGCGTTCGGTTTCGACCGTCTCTGCATGATCTTCTGCGGTGAGAAGTCGATCCGTGAAGTGATCGCCTTCCCCAAGACTGCCAACGCTATCTCACTCATGGACGACAGTCCCTCCCTCGCCGCCGAGGACCAGTTGAAGGAACTTCACCTGAAGATCAGACAGTAAACAGGAGCCAAATAATTGAAAAAGCCGCCCAAGTTGAGGCGGCTTTTTTTATGCCTTTTTTGAAGGAAACCGGGAGTTGAAAAGTAAAAATGTGATAATTCGGGATTTAAATCCCGAAAAAATATAATAATTCGGGAATAGATTCCTGAAAACACATAATAATTCGGGAATAAAGTCCGGAATTATACGAATATCACTTCCATTGAGATTCGATAAAGCGTTGAATTTGACTCACAAATTTTTGATCATTCAATGATAAAATTTATTGTTCCGCAAGTTTGTAAATTTCGGTTGAAGAAAAAGGTAAGTTTATGCTTGAAGAAAATCTCCGAAATATAATTGCAAACAGACTTGGACACAAAGAGCCCGATGGGGTTCTGTCCCGCTTGAAAGATTTCTGCAAGCGCCACGAAATCTCCGAAATGGGTTTGTTCGGCTCAGTGCTTCGTGACGATTTTAATTCGCAAAGTGATGTTGATATAATTGTCACTTATAGCGAGCAATGCTCTCATACATTGTTTGATGTTGTAAGAATGAAAGATGAGCTTCGCGAGATATTTGGCCGAGAGGTTGACCTTGTGAACCGGCGAACAGTTGAGAAAAGTAAAAACCAGTACAGAAGAGACTCTATTCTGTCCGATATCGTGGTGATTTATGCAGCGTGACCCGGCCTATCTGAAAGACATCCTTGATTCTGCACTTATGGCAGTTAAATATGTTGCCGATCTTGATTTTGAAGAGTTCGCTGCCGACGGAATGTGCCAGGACGCGGTTATCAGGCGCCTTGAGATAATCGGAGAAGCAGCCCGCAGAATTTCTGATGAGACCAAGGAAAAACACAAGCATCTTCCATGGCGTGAAATGCAGTCAATGAGGAATCTTCTCATTCATGAGTACGATGAAGTTGATGTCCGGGAAGTTTGGAACACCATTAAAACAAATCTCCCTCCTTTGATTTCAGAACTTCAGCAGTTGATATAAATTAAAATTAACAAAGGGGTACACCATGGAAATAGTATTTTTGATTGTAGGAATAATCATCGGAGCGGTGATAGGGTATTTTGTGGCGGCATCGAAGAAGTCGGGGTCTGAGGGCAGGATCGCGCTGTTGGAGGAATCGGCGAAGAGGGCGGAAGGCGAAAACTCCCAACTTAAAACCCAACTGGAGAGTGAGAGAAGCGCTTACAACAGGCAGATCCGTGAGTTGGAAGCCGAAAAGGGAAGATTTTATGAATCTGCGAGAAGGGTGCCTCTGCTTGAGGAGGAATTAAGCGGCCTGCGGGAGACAGTGAAGAACCTTAACGCAGAATACAAAGGCCTCACCGAACGTTACAGTTCCGAAAAGGAGAGCATGGAGGTCCGCCTGCAGGAGCTGAAAGACGCGAAGGATGCCCTCACCAAAGAGTTCGAGGTTATTGCCAACCGGATATTTGAAACAAAACAAAAGACATTCACCGACCAGACCAGCCAGAACCTTGAGTCGCTTCTCAAACCGTTCAAAGAGAACATCGACCAGTTCAAAACCCGGGTGGAGAGCATCTACACCGAAGAAACCAGAGACCGCTCTTCACTGAAAACGGAATTGCAGGCACTCCGCGAGCTGAACAAACAGCTCAGCGAAGGAGCCCAGAACCTCACGGAAGCACTCAAAGGCGACAATAAAACCCTCGGCGACTGGGGTGAGGTGGTGCTCGAGCGCCTTTTTGAAACCTCCGGACTTGAAAAAGGCCGCGAGTACGAAACACAGTTCAGCACCCGCGACCGCGACGGCTCAACCTACCGGCCCGATGCCATAATTCACCTCCCTGGCGGGAAGCAGATAATTGTTGATGCTAAGGCCTCGCTCAAGGCATATGAGCAATACCACTCGACCGAAGACAAAGCCCTGAAAGAGGCTTATCTGAGAGAGCATGTGAAATCGGTCAGGGGGCACATCAAACTATTGAGCGAAAAGGATTATTCCCGACTTGAGGGGATAAACTCCCTCGATTATGTTCTGATGTTCATCCCGATCGAACCCGCCTTCAACCTGTTGATGAAAGAGGCAAAGGAGATATACACTGAGGCTTTTGAGAAGAACATAGTAATCGTTACCCAGACCACGCTCTTCGTAACCCTGAAAACGATCCAGAACATCTGGAAAACGGAGAAACGGAACGAGAACGCCATCCTGATTGCCAAGAAGGTACAGGATTTCCTTAAGAAGCTGGAAGGTTTTGTGGCGAACTTCGAAGATGTGGGAAGAGCACTCGAAAAAGCGCAGAGAGTGTTTAATGATGCCGATGGTCAGCTAAAAAGCGGCAAGGGGAATCTTACTTCACGCGGACACGAGATCGCGAAGCTCGGCGGTTTCGATGTCAAGCGCCTCACGGCGGGCGACTCATCCAATGAGGATGAGCCAGAAGAGACAGAGAAACTGTTTTAAAGTCGCAGGGAGCGGTCTAAGCTTTCAGCAGCTCCCTGATGTAGACAAAAATATTCGTCGCATGATAGCGTGAGTTCTCGATGAACCATTTACGGGTTTCGAGGCCGCAGCAGACCACACCCGCGAGGAAGACCCCGGGGATGTTGGTTTCGAATGTCGTGTTGTCGTAGTGCGGTTCGAGGGTTACCGGATCGATGGTTGCAACGCCGATCCTTGTGAGAAAATCGTAGTCGGGGCGGTACC
>RHKR01000071.1 GCA_008363265.1 Chlorobiota bacterium | reverse complement strand
TTTCAGCACTTTTATGCCGTTATCGTTCAGGTATTGCTCGAAGTTCCTGATCTGGCGGTAGCGGTTCTTCCAGATGTTGTTATTCAGAACGGGATCGGGGAGTTTCTCGGCCTGAAGGAGATTGTGTACCTTTACGACCAGCACTTCCTCATAGTATGACCGGTTGAAGATGCCGATCCTTCCTCTTTCGGGGAGTGATTTGGTGTAACGCCACAGGTAGTCGTGGTCCAGTTCCTCGGCCGAAGGTTGCTTGAAGCTGTACACCTGGGTGCCCTGCGGGTTCAAGCCGCTCATTACATGCTTGATTGCGCCGTCTTTTCCGCCCGCGTCCATCGCCTGGAAGAGGATCAGGAGCCCCCATTTGTCGTGGGCGTACATCATATCCTGCATCTCTGCCATCGCCTTCACATTGGCAATGAGGTCGGCTTTCGCGTCTTCTTTCGATTTGATTCTGGCTGTATAACCGGCAGGGTGGTTGCTGAGTTTGAATTTTCCGGGTCCCGCGACCCTGAAGCGTTTGAGATTGATTTTCACAGTATGCCTCGTTTCTTTTTGATGAGGGTTCATGGTCTCATAAACGGCTATTAAAAAAAATAACTCCGGAGTGAATAATTAAAAATATTTTTATAAAAAGCAATAGGTGAAGTGTGGATTTCTTGTGAGATAGGTCAATAGATTAAAATTTTGTAAATTTGATGCGGAAAAATCCCGGTGCTTGAAGTGCGGCCGCCGGTCACTTTTTCCCGATCCAAAAACAGGAGCAAAACGTATGAAAAAATTTACCGCTTTTTATTTATTGTTAACTCTTGCATTCGCCACCATGGCACAGGGTGTATGGACCACCCTCAACCCCTATCCCACGGCAAACGATGTTTACGCCGGTTCAGCCTTGGGCCCCAACAAATTTATTGCCCTTAGCAACTACGACCAGTGTTTCCTCACCACTGATGGTGGCATAAACTGGACCATAAGCAGTTACGACACAACTGAATCGATAATAAGGAACCTTTACTTCATAAACGACACTCACGGTTGGGCAGCCGGCGCGCTGGGCGGGGGATTTTACCGTACCACCGACGGTGGCACCTCCTGGATCGCCATTACCAACGCACCTGATACAACCAAGTACGGCATACACTTCGCAACACCTCTCGTGGGATGGGCGGTCGGGTTCAACGGTCTCATAATTAAAACCACCGACGGCGGGCAAAGCTGGTTCTCACAGACCAACACCGGTGTAACCACGAAAACCCTCTACGGCGTTTACACTGTCGATGAATCGAACGTCTATGTGGTCGGAAATACTGCCACCGTACTTAAGTCAACCGATGGCGGAGCCACCTTCGCGCAGGTTAACTTAGGAAGCATAACCGCGGCCGACTACCGCGCGGTACGGTTCCTTGATGCCAACAACGGCTTCGTGGTCGGTGCCAGGCACAGAATACTCAGAACCACTGATGGCGGTCTCACCTGGACACAACAAAACGATATCTCTTCAACCTCGCGCGTGTTATGGGACATCGATTTTAACTCACAGGGAGTGGGAATTGCTGCCGGAACCGACACCGTCGCGTTCAGAACAACAGATTATGGTGCCACCTGGGTGCAGTTCATCCTTCCCGGAGGAAGCGCCCCGGGAGTTAAATATGCCGTCGATTTTTATCAGGACAACACGGTTTTAGTTAACGGCGGCAGGGGATACCTCACGAAGTCAAGCGATGCCGGAGCCACCTGGACCGAAATGGGTTACCGCTTCACATCCTCAACAATTAATGATATTGCTTTCGCGGATGCCTTTACCGGATATGTCTGCGGTACGGCCGGGTTCATCGGCAAAACCACTGACGGCGGACTAACCTGGGAGACCCTCAGGGTACCCAATGGAAGAAAAATAAACGAGATAACCGTACCGAACCAGAACACCATCTATGGCGCGTGCGACTCGAGCCGTATCGTAATGTCGAAAGACGGCGGCCAGACCTGGACCGAGTACAGCGCGGGTCTCGGCAACACAACGCAGTTCATTGCGATCGATCACGCTTCACCTGATATTGTACTTACAACGGGCAGCAACGGAATCGTGCTTAAAACCACCGATGGCGGCGGCACATGGGCTCAGTACAACCTTCCTTCCTCAACACTCGCGTGGGATATCGACATTGTTGATACCTCATACGCGTGGATCTGCGGAACGGGGGAGACGATCTTCAAAACCTCTGACGGCGGAGTGAGCTGGGTTCAGCAGTTCTCTGCAGGCGGACTTGGTGCTTACGGTGTCTCATTCGTTGATACCAGAACAGGAATTGTCTCCGGTACTTCAGGTAACACCTACTGGACCACTGACGGCGGAGCCACATGGACCCCCTCGACCACCAAGCCGGGGAATACCGTCTGGAGCACGGCCATGGTTAAACTTGGCGACCAAACCGTTGCCTTCGCGGCATGTGCATCGGGATATGCCTACATTTCCAACGATGGTGGTATTACATGGAAGGAGCAGCCACGGCAGACCATCAACACATTTAACGACATGTACGCGTTCGATGCCGGTACCGCATGGTTCGCGGGTAACTCGGGCATCATTATTAAATATGTCGATCCATCCATTGTACCGGTCGAGATGCTGAGTTTCACAAGCACGGTGCAGGATGACGATGTTATTATTGCCTGGTCGATCGGAAACACGATCAACAACCTCGGGATGACACTCGAAAGAACGCTGTTGAATACCAACAACTGGCTGGCGGTGCACTATGCCGATGCCAACGGCCAGTGCGGCCTCTGCAGTTATGAGTTCATCGACCGTGATCTGAAGCCGGGACTGTACCGTTACCGTCTTGCTCAACGGGATGTTGATGGCACTGTGAATTTCTATTACCTTGCCGAGACGGTTCAGATCGGTGTTGTGACCGATTACGCTCTCGAACAGAACTACCCGAATCCCTTCAATCCCGTAACCGTTATCCGTTTCGCATTGCCTGTTCCGGGACAGACCACGCTAGAGGTCTTCTCTGCCTCCGGTGAAAAGGTTGCCGAACTCGTGAACAGTGAATTGGTTGAAGGAATCCATGAGATACCGTTTAACGCCGAAAATTTGGGTTCCGGTGTCTATTTTTACAGGCTGACATCCGGCAAATTCACGCAGACCAGAAAATTTGTTTTGATTAAATGAACCCCGGAACTTCGGTACTCCGGTTCTTGATCGTGACCGGAGTTCCGAGGTTCGGAAGTACCGAAGTACCAATTCAACTGGAGAAAAATGAAATCGTTAATTCCGCTTGCAATGTTTCTGTTGCTGGCCGCGCCGCTCAGCGCCCAGCAGTTCAAGTATCCGGAAACAAAGAAAAATGATGTAAAAGATGACTATCACGGTACTGTGATAGCCGACCCCTACCGTTGGCTCGAAGACGATAACGCCCCCGAAACCAAGGCGTGGATCGAAGCCCAGAACAAGGTTACCCAGGATCACCTCGCGCAGATTCCCTTCCGCGCTAAAGTGAAGGACCGCCTTACCGAACTTTTCAACTACGAGAAATACGGTCAGCCCTTCAAAGCGGGTAAATACTACATGTTCTTCAAGAACGACGGTCTCCAGGAGCAGAGCGTTCTTTACATCCAGAACAGTCTCGATGGTGAACCGCGCGTTTTCCTCGATCCGAACAAACTTTCGACCGACGGCACCACTTCACTCGCGGGTGTTTACATCTCCAACGACGGAAAATATTTCGGTTACGCCCTCTCGAAAGGGGGATCCGACTGGAACGAGTTCTTCGTGAAGGAGATCGAAACAGGTAAGGATCTTTCAGATCATCTGAAGTGGATCAAATTTTCGGGCATGGCCTGGTACGGCGACGGTTTCTTCTACTCCCGTTATGATGAACCGAAAGGTGATGTGCTCAAGGCGAAGAACGAGTACCAGAAGGTTTACTACCACAAACTCGGAACACCGCAGTCGGAGGATGTGCTGGTTCACAAGAACGACGCGAACCCAGAAGAGATCTACAGAACCGATGTTACCGATGACGAGCGCTACCTTTTTCTCTATATCCTTCAGGGTTCGGCCCGCCATAACAAGCTTTACTATAAAGACTTAAAGGCCGGTGGACCGCTCACCCCGCTGGTGGATGTTTATGAAGCATCATACTCGGTTGTCGGAAACATGGATGATAAACTCCTCGTAACAACCAACAAGAATGCACCGAACTATATGCTCGAGAAGTGGGACCTGGCCGACCTCTCCAAGAAAACCACGGTCATTCCGAATAAAAAAGATGTCCTCGACGGCATTTCATTCATCGACGGGAAACTGATAGTCACCTACCTCCGTGACGCGCAGGATATTGTAGAGGTTTATTCACCCGAAGGTGAAAAACTATGGGATGTTCAGCTTCCCGGTATCGGCTCCGTCTCCGGTTTTGGTGGTAAACAGAGTGATAAAGAGGTTTTCTTTTCATTCACTTCGATGACATCTCCCGCTTCGATCTGGCTGTATAAAGTTGCTGAGAACAAAGCAACCCTGTTCAGAAGCTCGAAACTTCAGTATGACGAGAGCCTGTTTGAGTCGAAACAGGTCTTCTACAAGAGCAAAGACGGCACAAGCGTTCCGATGTTCCTGGTTTACAAAAAAGGCCTTAAACTTGACGGTACCGCGCCCACCATGCTCTATGGTTACGGCGGATTCAATGTTTCAATGACTCCAGCGTTCCGCGTTTCGATCATCCCTCTCCTCGAAAAAGGTGGCGTTTACGCCTTAGCCTGCCTCAGAGGTGGCGGTGAGTACGGCAAGGAATGGCACGAAGCCGGTATGCTGAACAAAAAGCAGAATGTATTCGACGATTTCATCGCGGCTGCCGAATATCTTATCGATAACAAATATACTTCACCCGCGAAGCTCGGCATAAACGGCGGCAGCAACGGCGGACTCCTGGTGGCTGCTGTGATGCTTCAGAGGCCCGATCTCTTCAAGGTCGCGATCCCTCAGGTTGGCGTGCTCGACATGCTCAGATTCCACAAGTTCACCATCGGTTGGGCATGGGTATCAGAGTACGGTTCGAGCGACAAGAAGGATCAGTTCGATTTTCTGATCAAATATTCGCCGCTTCACAATGTGAAAGAGGGTGTGAAGTTGCCGGCTACACTGATAACAACTGCCGATCACGACGACAGGGTTTTCCCGGCGCACTCGTTCAAGTTCGCCGCCGAGCAGCAGGCAAAGGCCTCTCCGCTCAGTCCGTCCCTGCTTAGGGTTACCACAAAAGCGGGACACGGCGCGGGCAAAAGCACTTCGCAAACGATCGATGAAACAGCCGATATCTACAGCTTTTTCTTCTATCACACGGGCGTTAACTATTAATATCCCAAACCAACCCCGACGGAGAACGGCGGGCATGAGGTCACTGTGCGACTTTTAATGCTTGCCGATCTCCGGTCGGCTCATACCAAGAAATGGGCCGAAGTGCTGGCTTCCTCCGGCATCAATGTCCATGTTTTCGGACTTACCCCTGCGACTGAGACATTCCGTGGTGTAACTATCCACGAGGGAAGTGTATCCTCAACCACCTCTTCGGGGGAGGAGGGTTCAGTTGGTAAACTCACCTATATCCATGAACTCGGAAGCCTGAAACGCCTGATAAAATCACTGAAACCGGATATCCTCCACGCCCACTACGCTACAAGTTATGGATTGATCGGTGCGCTCTCTGGCTTCAGTCCATTCGCAGTTTCTGTTTGGGGGAGTGATGTTGTGAGCTTCCCGAAGAAGTCACCGGCTCACCGCGCGATGGTGAAATTTGTCCTCAACCGGGCTGACGTTCTTTTCTCAACTTCAGAATTCATGGCCGGTGTCGCTTCCGGACTTGCTTCGAAGAGGTTTGTGATAACGCCCTTCGGGGTGGAGATCAGTAGCGAGTGGAGAGTAGTGAGTGGTGAGGTCAGTAGTGAGATCAGTAGTGAGTTACGAGTGGCGAGTAGCGAGGCACCAGTTATAAAAATCGGTTGTGTGAAAACGGTTTCTGAGGTTTATGGGCAGGATATTCTTATCCGCGCGTTTGCCGGGGTGGTTAAGGAGATGGAGGGAGTTGGGATTTCGCTTGAGTTGGTTGGTGGTGGACCCGAAATTGAGAAGTTCGCGACGCTCGCGGAGGAACTTGGAGTTGGCAATAGGGTTAAATTTGCGGGGTATGTTCCGAACGATCAGATAATGGATGTCCACCGGGGATTTGACATCGAGGTTTATCCCACACGGGTTGAGGAGTCGTTTGGGGTCTCGGTTGTCGAGGCGATGTCGTGCGGTGTGCCGTGTATTGTATCGAAAACAGGCGGCCTGCAGGATCTGGTAGAGGATGGTGTCTCAGGGTTTCACGTACCGGTTGGGGATGTCGATGCCATTAAGTCGAAACTGATCAAATTGATCAGGGATCCCGCATTAAGAAAAAGCGTTGGCGAAGCCGCTAAAAAACGGGTGGCTGATCGCTACGATCTGAAGAAGAATGCCGCGGTGATGATCGCTGAATATAAAAAGCTATTGATCAACAAAAACAAGTTCTGAGAACTTCACCCCTGCCAGATCAAGCACGCAGGAAGCACACGAAAGCCCTGTACCGAATCCGCTCATAAACACCCTCGAAGCTCCTTTTTCAATCTCAAACTTTCCTTTTGTAACTGCCGTCAGTGGTATCGAAACCGATGAAGTGTTGCCAAACTCGTGAAGTGAGAGGGGCATTTTACCGGCGGGTATTTCAAGCTTTTTGGCCAGGATGTTGTTGATTATCAGGTTCGCCTGATGGAGCAGCCAGAGATCGATCTCATCCTTCTTGATCGCGAAATGGTCGATGAAAGCGTTTATAACCTTCGGAACCAGTGAGATCGAAAAATTAAAAATATCCATGCCGCTGATGTTCACATCGGTTTCACGCCGCTTGATGTCGGTGCCGTACTCTTTGTAGATCAGCGATTCCTCCGTGGTGCTTTTCCTTCCGCCACCTGCTTCAACGATAAGTGAATTGTAGCCGCTGCCGTCGGTGTTCAGGCCCCACTTCGAAATATTTCCCTCCTCAAATTCCAGAAGTGTAGCCGAACCGGCGTCCCCAAACAAAGGGCTTGCCGAGCGGTCAAATCTGGAAACTTCAGGAGTCAGCACATCTCCCGCGAGCACAAGCGCCCTTCGGAGTTGTCCCGTTTCAAGCATCGAGCCCGCCACGAAAAGAGCATAAACATACCCCGAGCAGCCCATAGTCATGTCGAAGCACATCGTGTCGGTGCTTAAACCGAGGCGGTGCTGCAGGTGGCCCGAAGTGTAGGGAATTTTGTAATCGGGAGTTTGGGAGTTGAATATCAGCAGGTCGATTGAGGAACGGTCGATATTGTTATCGTTAAGGAGTTTATCTGCCGCCGCGAAGCAGAGGTCGGAGGCGCACATCCCTTCGGGTGCTACATGTCTGTTCTCAATCCCAGTGGTGGTAACCAATTTGCGGTTCACTTCGGGGTCGAACGGTAGGTCGAAATTGCTTTCCCTGTTCGAGGGTACCGCCGCGGCCATGGCGGAAATTTTAACATTATTAAGTGTAGCGAAGGCCATGTCAGTTAGCTTTTCTGGGCCTCCACTAATTTGAATACATCCGCGATGGTCTCACAAGCTATGAAGTCGTTGGCTTTAACCGTCACTTCATATTCGGCATCGATCATTGCCAGAACCGAGAGGGCGGCGAGGGAATCCCAGCCCGCGATCTCATGTCTGAACTCGGAAACTGGCTGAAGTGATCCGGGTGTAACGCTTTCAATAGCTGATTCAAAATGTCGGGTGAACTGCAAAAGGTCCATATTATTCCAGAATATCGAGTATTTTTTGTTTTATTTTGATCGTTTTGCCATAGTAGGGGAGTTCGATGGCTGTCATTTTCTTGTCGGCTGCCATTTTCCGCACCTTTTCAATAAGTCTGAAAGTTATCAACTCCGATTCAAACTCGCCCGATGCGGCGCAGTCGGGATCCACGGCAACATGCAATATTTTGCACTTATCAGTATCGCATTTAAAGCAGATAACACCCAGAAGTGCCGCATCCTCCTTTTCGCTGTCAAGCGCGTAAAGACATTCGGCAGCTGTTTTTTCAAATGAAAGGGAAATGGTGTTATTCGTTTCAACTATCGAAACCAATCCGTCGGCCTCGATGGCCTTCTGAATTTTTTCGATGTGCGCCCCCTGCCGGAGGTTGAAGAAAAATATCCGTTCCAGTTCATCCCGCAACTTAACGGGTAAACGGGACTTAAACGCAATTGTGTGGTAGCTCATGATGGCCTGATCCAACTTGAAAAATGACAACGCTAATTTACTATTTAAATGTGAGATGTTAAATGTTAAATGTTATTTTTGTGTGGTCCGCCGCGGCGGAGTGGAGTGTTTAGTGTAGAGGGTATGGGGTCGGGTGTGGGGTGTATAGTGTATAGTGTGGAGGGTCTGGGGTGTAGAGTACAAATAGCACAACCGCTTTAGCGTTGTGGGATCGGGTCTGATGAGTAAATGTTGCCGGATTTTTTGTTTTTTCAGACATAATTGCTATTATGCAGACTGAATTTTTAGGTTAATTATTCTGTGGTATAACAGGGTAATGCGTATCAAATAAGATTAAACTTTGAAATTAATTGAAGCAATTAGAGAGTATAATATGACGCAGAAGGAATTAGAAGATTATTTGTGGGGGGCGGCCAATATTTTGCGCGGGATGATCGAC
>RHKR01000070.1 GCA_008363265.1 Chlorobiota bacterium | reverse complement strand
AAAAGGGGGTAACCCCAATCCCGGAACCGGGGGTGGCACAACTTACGGTACCGGTTATTCGATCGGTTGGGGTGGCAAGGGCAAAAGAGCAGTCCTAAGCTGGAATGTACCGAAGTATCCTGCCGGAGAGAACGTTGAAGGAAATGTGGTGCTTTCATTCACGATACTCCCCAATGGAACTGTCGGAAGTGTTGTCCCTGTAAAAAAGCTTAATCCAAAACTCGACAATCTCAGCATAAACGCGCTTAAGACCTGGCGGTTCGAGAAACTGCCTGCCGGTGAAAACTTCGTCCAGAATGTAACGATAACATTTCCGTTCAGGCTCCGGTAGGGGAATTCTACTCTCTTACCCGGGCTTTGTCTACCAACGCCTTTCCTATCAATCCTCCCAAAAGTCCGAATAAAGGATAAAAGATCAGATTGTTGATCAGCATCATAAAAGCGTAGAAAAAAGAGAATCCTGTTGCCAGGATTTCATTTCTGGTCTGCTCAAGTATATTGAATGCTTCCTTTATTGAAGCATCGTCTCCGGGCATCAAGGTGAATGAACCCAGCATTTTAAGAAGGTCCGGGTATGATGCAACGAAATCATTCGACCGGGTGATAAAAGTGATCAGAACATCGAAAGAAGTGCCGAAGAGGGCTGTGAAAAGTCCGGTGAAAACACCAAAAGTAAGGGCATGCTTCATCTGGATGGGCTCTTCGTTCCTGATGATCCTCTTGTCGGCATAAAGCGCGAATGCAACCGCTGCCGGAACAATGATACAGCAAGAGAGTGACTTTATCACCGGAACGGTGGTAAGAACACCTGCCGCGAATCCTGAAACTAAAGTTGGGAAGTACTTACTTTGGATCATTGACACCATTCTGATAATTGAATAAAAACCGATTTGAAATATATAAAAAGAGAAGGAATCCGCTGATCAGCCCTGTTGCGGCGGCGGCTGTAAGTGAGTATGGAACCAATCCGGTCAGCTCCACTACTTTGTGAACGGCTATCGGAGTGAAAGACAAAACAAGGTACAATCTTGATAGAAACATACTGTATTGCTTCCGGGCAATGAGAGCTATAAGTGAGCCTGCAAGAAGTCCGGAGTAAATCCCCAGACATCTCGCGCAGAGGTGAAGCGGCACACCATCGATATGGAAGCACCTGTCGCCGATGCCGTGGCAGATCTTCGAGTAGAGGGCTTTTGTGAACGGATAAACCCAGACTGTTGAATCAGAAATAAACGGTAGAAAAGAGCCCAGGATCAGCAGTGTTAACAGGGCAGGGAAGATGAACTTCGACCTGAGAATTGAAGTAATTATTCAGCAACCTTTCGATAGATCACAATCGAGTTCTCCGTGAGGATGTAGAGCTTGTTACCTGTAAGAATTGAATCTAGAAAATAGAGGTGTTCATCGATCTCAAGGCGGGTGAACTCAAGATCGAACCCGTCGACCGAAGCGAGTATTTCGCGGTCAGCGGTCAGTGTTACCATCCCTTCGAATGCTTTGACTGAATTGAATTTCTCTTTGAATGAGTATTTCTGGATATAACTTCCAAAAAGATCGAAGATCACAAGGTCACGGCGGTCGAGGACAGCTATTGAATTTTTAAGTGCTGTCAGGCGTCTTGGTTTGTCAAGAGTATAAAATCCTGAGTTAAATCCCCCGAAATTTCCTTTGTAGTCGCCGAAGAAGCTGTAGTAAACGATCCTGTTGTTCTCACCATCGAGCACGTACAGATCACCCAGCGTGGAAACGGCGACTGATCGCGGATATCCGAATATTTCGTCTGTGAAGAGGCTTTCCTTTTTATATACCGTACCGGCAAGGTTAAGGTTCTTGTCGTATTTGTTTATCTTGTTGTTTTCTTCATCAGCCACAAGCACGTAGACTGCCTCAGCGCAAATATCGACGGGTGTGGTAAGTCCGCTCGCGTCCCAGCCGTACCCTCCGGCAGTATTGAAAACGG
This sequence comes from Chlorobiota bacterium, assembly GCA_008363265.1. Lineage (GTDB taxonomy): Bacteria > Bacteroidota > Ignavibacteria > Ignavibacteriales > Ignavibacteriaceae > UTCHB3. Next base: position 6,776 of record RHKR01000070.1, on the reverse strand, counting down.
CACCATCCTTGTTGATTTTCAGCACCTGACTTGCCCCGGCATCGGCAACAAAAAAGTATCCTTCGGGTGAGAGGGAAAACGAGGCCGCACTTCTGAAATTTCCGATCTCACCCTCTCTTATCCACCTCGTGGACTGCCCGAAAACTGAATAAGTGGTGATCGAAATCAAACAAAGGAGAAAAAAGGGAGACTTCATAATAATTTTAAATAATTTTCATATCATTTGGTTTTATATTAACTTAGCGTAACGGAATTATGATTTTTTCGAAAATTCCCTGGCGCCAACTGAAATATAAGCAGTTATTGAAGAAAAATGCACGAAAAAATTGCTGAACTTAGAGAAAAACGTGAGCTGGCAAAAAAGGGTGGCGGTGAGGAAAAGCTCGCCAAGCAGCACAAACAAGGGAAGCTTTCAGCGCGTGAAAGGATAGAGCTTCTACTCGATGAGGGAAGTTTTGAAGAGATCGATGTTTTCGTAAAACACCGGTCAAAAGATTTTGGTCTTGAAAAACAGACATATTACGGCGATGGCGTGGTGACCGGTTTCGGTACCATTGAGGGAAGACCGGTCGCGGTTTACAGTCAGGATTTTACGGTCTTTGGAGGTTCACTCTCCGAGACACACGCAGAAAAGATCTGCAAAGTGATGCAGATGGCGATGAAAACGGGGATACCGGTTATCGGTTTGAACGATTCCGGTGGTGCACGTATCCAGGAAGGGGTCGTCAGCCTCGGTGGTTACGCTGATATTTTTCTCCTGAACACGCTCGCGAGCGGAGTTATACCTCAGATCAGCGTTGTTCTTGGCCCCTGTGCCGGAGGAGCGGTTTATTCACCGGCTATAACTGACTTCATCTTCATGGTGAAGAATTCGAGCTACATGTTCGTTACAGGTCCGAATGTCGTTAAAACCGTTACACACGAAGATGTGTCGTTTGAAGATCTTGGGGGTGCGGAGACACACTCGGTAAAGAGCGGTGTTGCGCATTTCGCTTTTGAAAATGAAATTGAAACCCTGATGAATGTCAGGCATCTAATGGGATATCTTCCTCTGAATTATAAGGACAGGCCTTTGTCGCGTCCGCTCAGGAAGGAAACCATTAAGAGGGATGAGCGTCTAAATAATATTATACCCGACAATTCCAACAAGCCTTACGACATGAAGGAAGTGATCGGTTTACTCGTTGACGACGAAGAGTTCTTTGAAGTTCACGCGAACTACGCGGAAAACATAGTTTGCGGTTTCGCGCGGTTGGGTGGAATGAGCATCGGGATCGTGGCAAATCAGCCATCGGTTCTCGCCGGTGTTCTTGATATCAATGCCTCTGTTAAAGGGGCGAGATTCGTAAGATTCTGCGATGCTTTCAACATCCCGTTGCTTGTGCTCGAGGATGTACCCGGATTTTTACCCGGGACCGACCAGGAATGGAACGGCATTATCCGTCACGGAGCCAAACTGCTCTTCGCATTCAGTGAGGCGACAGTTCCGAAGATCACGGTGATCACGAGGAAAGCCTACGGCGGGGCATACGATGTGATGAACTCGAAGCACATCAGAGGCGATTTTAATTTTGCCTGGCCATCAGCCGAAATTGCTGTTATGGGCCCCAAAGGGGCGGTAGAGATAATTTTCAAGAAGGAAATATCGACCGCTGAAGACCCGGAGGCAGCCCTGAACGAGAAACTTGACGAGTATATTAAAAAATTTGCAAATCCTTACACTGCCGCCGAAAGAGGTTTTATTGACGACGTCATAGAGCCGGCGGATACCCGGATAAGGTTGATCAACTCTTTTCAGTTGCTCAAAACAAAAAAGGAGAAGAATCCGGGGAAAAAGCATTCCAACATTCCTTTGTAGGAATCTTTAATCGAACTGATAAGTAATTTATTTGTTCATTCATAAAAAACCAGAGGAGGTTTAATGCGTAAAGCAGTACTCCTGATATTTGCAGTTTCAGCTTTCGGATTTTCAGGTTGTTTCTGGAGTTCGGGGACCGAAACCGCAAATACACAGGTAACATTACCTGAAACGCAGCAGAACATAAGCACTCAAGACATCGTACCGCAGGAACTCGACAGAGCATATGCTTATTACCAGCAGGCAGTCGAGAAATCGAAGAAAAACTCAACCCAGGAGGCCATTAACAGCCTTACATCGGCGGTTGAGATAATTAACGTGCTTGATAATTACCCGGGCATCGACGCCAATCCCAGATTCGCGGAGCTTAAATTCCTGATAATGGAAGAAACCAGCTCCCTCGTCAGCAACATCGACGAAAGTATCGAAGATGTATCAGTTGACGCGTTCAAGGACATCCTTAAGAGCGGAGACAGGGAACTGGTGGCGGGCCATCTTTTAATCTCACCGGCGGAACTCGAAATGGTTGCCGCAGCCAACACCACAAAAGGATTCAATTCACACGAAATACCCCTTGTTATCAATGAGCAGGTTGAGAAGTGGATCGCTTTCTATTCCGGGAAAGGTAAAAACTTCTTCAAACAGTGGGTAGGCAGAACCGGGAAATTCTTCCCCGTTATCATTCCGATCCTCAAAGAAGAAGGCGTACCGCTTGAACTTGCATATCTTACCCTCATCGAGAGCGGTCTGAATCCTAATGCACGGTCGATCGCCGGAGCAATGGGTTTGTGGCAGTTCATGAGGGGTACAGGACAGATGTACGACCTAAGAGTTGACTACAGTATTGATGAGAGAAAAGACCCGGTTAAAGCCACCAGAGCTGCAGCGAAACACCTTCGTGACCTCAAAAACTCACTTGGTGACTGGCATTTGGCACTCGCCGCTTACAACGCGGGCGAAGGAAGGATATCACGCGCCCTGAAGAGGGGTACCGGAACAGATTTCTGGTCGATCCAGCAGCTCCTTCCACAGGAAACAAGAAACTACGTTCCAGCTTACATTGCGGCTACTCTTGTTGCCATGGATCCCGAAAAATTCGGTCTTAACGAAATCGATTATCAGGAATCATTCCAGTACGAAACCGTCAGCGTTGCAAAATCAACACCGCTTATTTCAGTGGCTAATTTTGCCGGCGTTTCACTCACAGATATCAAAGATCTTAACCCTGAACTCCTGCAGAACAACACTCCGGGTAACGGCGAATATCTTCTCAGGATACCTTCCGGATCAACTGACAAGGTTCTTGCCGGACTTAAAGGCAACGGCTCAGACGTACAGTTCGCCTCAACCGACCCCGGTACTGCAACACTGCGCTACACGATCAAGAGTGATGAAAATCTTGTTCAGGTTGCTCAGAAGTTCAACGTAACAGTATCCGAACTCAGAAAATGGAATAACATTTCAGCTTTTGAGAACGCGAAGAGCGGACAGGAACTTGTGGTAAACGTTCCGGCCGCCAAGCTCGATACATACTCTGCATTGGCCGGTACTAAAACCGCAAAGAGCACTTCAACCACCGCAGTAGCGAGCGAGTCGAAGACTTACTACCACAAGGTGAAGTATGGTGAAACCCTTGCTGAGATCGCGGAAAAATACAAGGTTTCTGTTAACGATCTGAAGTCCTGGAACGGAACAAAGGTTCGCAACGGTCTCGTTTATGCCAACACACAGCTTACAATTTACAGTGGCGGTTCCGCTCCTGTGTCCTACGGTGACAATACTGCAAGAAATACCGCGACCTTGAATACATACAAAGTTCAGGCCAACGAAACCCTCGCCGGAATTGCCACCAAATATGGTGTTACAGCTGATGACATCAAGACCTGGAACAACCTGACAAGCGACTACCTCCTTGCAGGTCAGAATCTTAAGATATATTCAAACAAAACGGTCACTGACGTAAAAACCACCACAGTTAAGAAGACCAACAACTATTACAAGACCAATTCGAACTCCTACAAGGCTCCAAAAAAGACCACCAAATCAAAAGGTACAAGCTATGGAACCAAGTATAGCTCGAAAACAAGCAAGAAGGCCGTGACCTCGAAATCAGGAACAACCAAGAAAACTGCAGTTAAGCAGGGTTCAACCGGAAAATCGAATTCAAAGGCCACAACCAAAACAAAGACAAAAACCGGAACAACTTCGAAGTCGAAGAAAAAATAACGGTATCTTTCACATATTGATCGTCAACGCAAGTTGAATGTAGGGGTGCCCTTAACGGGCTGAGATTAAACCCTTGAACCTGATCCGGGTAATACCGGCGTAGGGAACAGATTTAAGCCGCTTTTCAGCTACCCCTCTGGAAAGCGGCTTAACTTTTTTAAATACAAAGGAATGAAAAATGATCAGAAAAACACTGCTCGTTTTAATCGTTTTGCCATTGATCGCATTTGCCCAAGTATCATCAGTTCTTGAGGTCAGTGTGAAGGATGCGGAAACCGGAAACACGCTCAGGGGAGCTGTTGTGAAATTTGAGGAACTCCCGTTCGCCGGGGTTACCGGTGAAGATGGAAAATTCACCCTGAAGAACATGCCGCCGGGTGAGTGGCGTATTATTTGCTCATACGTTGGTTATAAAACGGAACGTCAACTGATCAGCGTTACCGGTGACAAAAGCAGTTTTACGATAAAATTAAAACAGGACGCGGTTGAGGTTTCTGAAGTAGTGGTAACCGGGTCGAGAGCCGGAGATAAAAACAGCAATATCTCATACTCGAATCTCGCAAAGGCGGAGATTGAAAGGATTTCTGTAACCCGGGACATCCCGGCAATTCTAAACACTCTTCCTTCCACATCCTTTTATTCGGAGTCAGGCACGGGGATAGGGTACGGCTACATCAGGATAAGGGGATTCGATCAGCGCAGGATATCGGTTCTCATAAACGGTGTGCCTCAAAACGACCCGGAGGATCACTCGGTCTATTGGTTGAACTTCTACGATCTGGCGAATTCTCTCGAGGATGTGCAGGTTCAGAGAGGGGCAGCCCTTGCTTTTTACGGACCCCCCTCGATCGGGGCATCCATCAATCTGATGACCAACAAACCATTTGTAGAACCGGGAGCAACTTTTGAGGTAGGCACCGGAAGTTATAACACCCGGAAGTACTCGCTGGGCGCCAACTCTGGACTCCTTGCAGAGAGGTTCATGATACGCGTGCGGGGCACAAAGGTTGAGACTGATGGTTACAGGGAGTGGTCGTGGGCTCAGGTTTACAGATTCTTTGTGAGTGCCTCTTATTTCGACGATGTGCAGTCGATATCGGTAAATGCTTTCGGTGGTCCCCAGGAGGACGGACTGGCTTTCTATGGCATCAGTAAGAGTATGAACGCTGATGACGAACTTCGCAGGTATAATTACGGTGCTGCTTCACAAGACAGGGAAGTTTTGAACCAGCCACAAATATCACTTGTACACGATCTGAAGCTTGGTGATGACTTATGGCTGAAGAACACATTCTTCTATATGTCCGGTGACGGATTCTTCGACTTCAACGCCAGTTACGGTACCAATGATTATTTCCGTATCGATCCCTCGATCACCATCCCTGCTGATATCATGATGAGGGCATTTGTTGACAACGACCAATTCGGCTGGCTTCCTCAGATCGAATACCGCTACTCTTCAGGTAAACTCCTTGCGGGTGGTGAGATAAGGATACACAGATCGCTTCATTGGGGAAGGATAGAGTCTGGATCCGGTTTACCTGCTGATATTGTGGGTGAAGGCGGAAACAAGCACTTTTATGATTACAAGGGTGGCAAGGATATCTTCTCCGGTTTTATCGGATTGCAGCAAAGTATTACTCAAGACCTTGGTCTCTCGCTAAAGCTTCAGACAATCTACCAGAAATACCGGCTATATGATGAAAAGTTCGTTGGTACTGACTTTACCACACCATACTTCTTTGTAAATCCGCAGGCAGGTATAAGTTACAGCCTGAGCAATAACGTCACTGCCTACGCTTCAGTTGCTCTTACCCGGCGGGAACCCCCGCTCAAGAACCTTTATGAGGCGGAGTCAGCGAGTTGGGGAGTTGTGCCGCAGTTCAACAGAAAACCCGACGGGTCATATGATTTCAATGAGCCGCTCGTTAAACCGGAGACACTTCTTAATATTGAATTGGGTACAAGGTTTGCCTCGAGCATTTTCAACGGCAGTGTAAATTTCTATTACATGAACTTTGAGAACGAGATCGTGCCCTCAGGTGGTTTGGATGTCTTCGGGCAGCCAAGGGTTGGGAATGCAGGGAGGACACTCCACCTTGGTCTTGAATTTGAAGGAGTTATCCGGCTTCCATGGAGGCTCCAGTTCAGCCTGAACGGTAATATCAGCCGGAACAGGTACGTTGACTTCACAGAGTATGACGGAAACGGGCAGCCACTCTCGAGGGTTGACAACTATATTGCCAACGCGCCGGAGTTAATACTGAATGCCGCCTTGAACTTTACCGGCGAGCACTTCTTTGCGGGAATTCACCTTAACCACACCGGGACACAATACACTGATAACTCGACCAACCCCGATGGTAACGGTTTCGATGAGTTGACGGTTGACGCCTTCAGTGTGGTGAACCTCTCCGCGGGTGTGCAGTATTCATTTTATGGAACCGCACTGAGACTTACATTTGAAGTGAATAATCTTCTCGACAGGAAATATCTTATGAACGGTTTCGGATGGGACAATTTCTTCCCGGCAGCCGGCAGGAATATCATGACAACACTGAAAGTGGATATCTGATTGAGAGGTTGCATTATTCTTGCAAACGGCCGGCCACCCGGGAGCAAGCATCTGGAGTTCTTCAGGGCGCATGGCTATCCGTTTCTCATATGCGCTGACGGAGGTGCTGATCATCGC
>RHKR01000601.1 GCA_008363265.1 Chlorobiota bacterium | reverse complement strand
AAGACCTTTTGTCGTAAAGAGTTACGACGAGGTTTATACCGCTGACGCGGTTATTGTCTCAACCGGTGCATCAGCAAAGTTGCTCGGGATAACATCAGAGAGTAAGTTCATGGGATTTGGTGTTTCAGCCTGCGCAACCTGTGACGGCTTCTTCTACAGAAACCAGAGGGTCATCGTCGTCGGCGGTGGCGACACAGCGCTTGAAGAGGCTAACTACCTGACAAGGTTCGCTTCTGAAGTGGTGGTAGTCCACAGACGCGATGAGTTCAGGGGCTCGAAGATCATGGTTGACAGAGCGAAAAAGAACCCCAAGATCAGGTTTGAGCTTAACGCGGTTGTTGATGAGGTCCTCGGAACCGACATCAACGGAAGAAAAACCGTTACGGGTGTGGTTCTAAAGAACACTAAAACAGGTGAAACAAAAGTTCATGAATGTGAAGGCGTTTTTGTTGCCATCGGTCACCAGCCCAACACAAAACTGTTTGAGGGTGTTCTTGATACCGATGAGAGCGGTTACCTGAAAGTTAAAGAGGGATCGTCATACACCAACATCGAAGGTGTTTTTGCCGCCGGTGATGTTTGCGATAAAACGTACCGTCAGGCAGTTACCGCCGCGGGTTCAGGTTGCATGGCCGCCATAGATGCGGAAAGATGGCTTGAATCGCAGGATATGTAGATAATACCCCTTAAGTCTTTAAAAAGGCACAAAGGCACATAGCTTTTGTGCCTTTGTTTTTTTTGGGGGGGGGAGTCATTCATTTTCTGTAAGCTCAGCCGTGTACCCGTTTCTTCGCCAGGTGATCCCGGTAGTAGTGTGAGACTATCAACCCGGCTCCGGTGAAGAGGCAGATCGCCATTCCGGAGAGGGCATCTTCGCTTGTCAGTCTGTCGAGCCAGAAAGCTGCTCCGAGACCGAAGGCGAAGAATATCAGCACTGTCCCTGTAACTGCCAGCCAGTATGATTGGGGGCTGTTTCTTTCAACCCCCAACAGATTGTAAAGATCGCCGGCGGGAAGGTCTTTCTCCAACAGTCTCCTCTTCTCAAGGTGCCTGAATGTGATGGCCGCTATTATGGTTGCTCCGATAACCATGAACATGACGATCGGGATCATTACTTCTTCCATTTCAGACTCCTTCCTTCTTGTTCAGCTTCTCACGGATGTAGTAGGAGGTTATAAGTCCGGCACCGACAAAGATAAACATTGTGAAGGGGACGAAATCGTTCTGCCCTGTGGCGTTCTTCAAAAGTGTTCCCACGATCATGCCGAGACCAAATGAGAGGGTAAGGATTCCTACCACTATCAGTCCGCCTTTTTTCTTCTCACCGGGAGCAAGAAGAGATTTCATCTCCTCAGCTGTGTACTCCTTCGAGAGGATCATCTCTCTTTCTCTTGACCTGAGATAGAGGGCTGTTATTATTACCGCTCCGATCACTATAAAAAGGATAATCGGTATCATGAATTCGAAAGGCATTGTTGTACTCCTTATGTTGTTGGTTCCTTCTGTACCTTCAGACAATCGGACCGGAAAAAAGGTTACAGTTACCAACAAAATATTTTTTCCGACATCTTTATTATTGTAATCATGATTTTTACTTAATCGCGTGTAACCATTTCAGCCGGTCTGAGGTCTAAAGAATTGTATGAAGAAATTAGACGATCTCGAGAT
>RHKR01000069.1 GCA_008363265.1 Chlorobiota bacterium | reverse complement strand
TGAACCACACGGGCGCGCACAAGATAAACAACGCTCTCGGGCAGGTACTGCTCGCCAAAAAACTTGGGAAAAAGAGGATAATCGCCGAAACTGGAGCCGGGCAGCACGGCGTCGCGGTGGCAACCGTCTGCGCGAAGTTCGGTCTGGAATGCGTTGTTTACATGGGTGAAGTGGATGTTGAGAGGCAGGCACCTAATGTATTCAGGATGAATCTCCTCGGTGCTGAAGTACGGCCCGTCTCCTCCGGAAGCCGCACACTGAAAGATGCTACCAACGAGGCGATAAGAGACTGGGTAACCAATGTTGACACCACGCATTATATTATAGGCTCCGCTGTTGGTCCGCATCCCTATCCCGCCATGGTTCGCGACTTTCAGTCGGTCATCGGCCGCGAAACCAGAGAACAAATAATGGGGAGGGAAGGCCGGTTGCCGGACTATGTTCTCGCCTGCGTCGGTGGGGGAAGCAACGCCATAGGGATGTTTTATCCGTTCATCAATGATCCATCAGTGAGACTTGTCGGAGTTGAAGCCGCGGGGTATGGCATCGGTTCCGGTAAGCATTGTGCCTCCCTCACCCTCGGGAAGGAAGGGATTTTCCAAGGGATGAAGAGTTACCTTCTGCAGGATGACGACGGACAAGTGGCAGAGGTTCATTCGATCTCCGCCGGGCTCGACTACCCCGGAGTAGGCCCCGAACACAGCTACCTTAAAGATATTTCAAGAGTTGAGTACTCTTCAGTTACCGATGATGAAGCACTCGCCGCCACATCACTTCTGGCAAGGATGGAAGGGATAATCCCGGCACTGGAGTCGGCTCATGCCCTCGCGTACCTCGAGCATCTGATGCCCCGCACGAAAGAAGATGACATTGTCGTGGTGAATGTCTCCGGGCGGGGTGACAAAGATCTGGCAACGATCATCAGCGCCATGGAGAAAGGGGTCACGAAGTGATAAAAGAGTATATTGAGTCGGTGAATCGGCGGGGAGATAAGGTACTCTCTGTGTTCCTCACGGCCGGCTTCCCTGTAAAGGAAGATTTTGTGTCGCTTGCGTTAAAGGTTCTCGACGCGGGGGCTGACATGCTTGAGATCGGGATACCGTTCAGTGACCCCCTGGCCGACGGGCCGGTCATCCAGCAGTCATCGCAATCCGCCATAAACAATGGAGTTACAACCGCGGATGTGCTCCGTTTCGCGGCCGGGATAAGGGCAAAAACTGACAAACCTCTCATCCTGATGGGATACGGAAATCCTGTCCTTAATTATGGTCGCGAGAAGTTTTTCAATGATGCCGCTACCGCGGGGGTTAACGGACTGATCATCCCCGATGTCCCCCTCGAAGAGTACAACGACTTCTTCACGGGCAAACCTGACGATCTCGAAGCTATCATGCTCACAACTCCCCAGTCGGGTGATGCCCGTATCCGGGAGATCGATTCGGTCAGCAAAGGCTTCGTTTACTGCGTGAGTGTGTCAGGCACAACCGGTGCCCGGAGCGGTTTTTCAGAAAGTGAGCTTTCATCACTGGAGCACACCCGGCAGAAAATAGTTGGGAATAAAATGCTTGTCGGGTTTGGTATCTCCGGTCCCGAAACGGCAAAGCAGGTTCTGCCGTATTGTGATGGGATAATCGTCGGTAGCGCGGTGATAAAGCGTCTGCTGGATGGCGATATTGATGGCGCGGTGGGGCTGGTGGCGATGCTGCAAGAAGTGCTCGTATAGAGGTTGTTTTAAACCACAGAGGACACAGAGAACGCAGAGGAAGGGTGAATATATCTCAGGGATCTTTTTAGCACGCACTTGTCCCTTTGGGAGATGACACTGATGAGTCGGATTACCACGGATTTATGGTTGTCTGAATCAGGATTTACAGGATTGAAGGATTAGCAGGATTAATCCCGTTAGGGATTATCCAGGGGTAGAACCTCGTCCATGTCCCACACCTACCAAAGGACAGGCCCAAATGTTTATATGCTTTGTGGCGCAAGCATCCTTGCTTGCGGTTGCCCGAAGGGCAAGCCCGGCCTCGCAGGAAGTAAACTGATCCCGTTAGGGATCGTACAGGGGTAGAACTGAGATATCCCCTGAAGATTATCTCGCCTTATCCATCAAACCTTCAAAAAGCATGACCATCGCCATTGTGTCCAATTCACAATAACCGAGAAGTCCATCTCTTAACTGCTCTCTCAGTACATCGGAAATGTCGGAATATTGCAGGAAGCCATAAGCAGTCATCGCGGCACCACCGTCAGCCACTTCGTCAAGTCCGCCAAAATACCTGTCAAGCATTTCATCATCGTATTCTTTGAAGAGTCTCGGCAGGGTTTTGTAAGGATCATTGCCCGTCGCCGGATCGATCCATATATGCTTCTCAAAGTTCAGGCTCGGGACCAACAGTTCCTTTCCGTAAACCGGCTTGCTGTATTTCTCTCTCAGAAATTCCGAATCATTTATGATCGCAGGGAGGATCTTTTTTAGTGAATTGCTGCCTTTGGCCAGTGGTGGATAGTAATATTTAAGAACTATCTGAAACAGGTCGATCATGTTCCTGATCCCCTCCACTCTCAAATTGCCATCCTTGTGGTTTGTGATCGACCTTATAAATTCCTGCAGATCAGCTTTATCATCAGGTGCCTCGGGATCAGCATCGAGTTGATCATAAATGATATTAAGATATGTGTTCTCATGGTTGTGGTAACGGAATATCGATCCGTCATCCACTTCCAACTGCTTCTTGAGATTCCTTACAAAATCATAATTCGGGAATGCTCCCTTTTCAAAAGAGATATATTCACCTGCATGGGCAATGGACCCATCCTTTTGGATTGTGTGGTGCGAGAATTGAAATGCTATCCCCTCATATGGATGCCTGTTCTTATTAAAAGGAATAGCAGGTGCAGCCGTCTCGAAATCGATCATGTGAAGGGGGTATTTCCATGAGGAGGCTTCCGCCAAAAAACCATCCCGGTCGAAAAAGCTATCTTTAGTGCCCGTTTTAACACGGTTGATCTGTTCCATTCTTCTTTTGTGGGGGCTCAATCCAACAGTCGATTTATCACCGCTTTGAGGGGCAATATCTGATTCTTTAATATCCTTGATCAGAAATATATTTTTGGCAAGGAGGCCTCCCATCACACTTTTACCACCCGCAAGGCCACCCCATATATCAGTTACAAGATCATTCCTGCGCAGTTCAGTACCAAGCTTCGATTTGTTCTCCCAGCACTCATGGAATCCACTAAGAAATTCACCGGATCCGGTGGCATCATTTCTGAATTGGCAACCTTTACACTCGGTACTGAGCGGAACAAAGAACCTTTCGTCGTTCGAATAAGTTTCTGAAGCCATGGTAACAAAATCAGGAAAACTCAGATCGTCCCTGAAATTTGTTGGAACAGGGAAATGGTTAATAATTGAATGAACCAGATCCGCCACATCAATTACCTTTAGGATCGAAGTGTCCAGATCACTTCTTCGCAGTCCCGGCTTTATAAGAACTTCCTTTCCGCCCTCTTCTGTTCGTCGAACCGTAAACATCTGATTCATACCGTCAACGGAACAAACCTTGCTTTTATCAACGAGTATGAGGTGGGGATTGATCGTGTAATTTCCCGCCTTCTCAGAGTTGGAAATGACGAAGAATTGAAATGCAAGATCGTACAGATAAGAGACCCACTCACTTTTACTTTTGTTTCACCTCTCCGGGTGATGAATTCAATATTCTCACCATCGATCGATTTGGATTTTACCTCGTAGATGTTGATCACACTTCCTTTTTTCTCAAGGATATCCACCCGCACAAACAGAGAACCGGACCGAAAGGCCGCCTCGGAAAGCAATACTTCCTCGTTTCCAAGCAATGCATCAGAAGTTACCCGAAGGCTTTCCTCATAGTTTTTTGTTTTCACTTCGATGATTGAGGATGAGGGATCATCAGCAAAAATATACTTGGCCAGCTCACCAACTTGAAATCCGCCATCAGCCAGGGCCTCAAGAAAAGGATCGTTTATGCTGTTATCAGCGTACTCATCCTTGCCGGTGTAATATAATTTTGTGAGGCACTTGAGTGCCAGTTTGAATCTTGATTTGGTTAGGTATTTCATCTGATTCTCGTATATCTCAGTTATTTTATATAGTGATCATATTGTTATTTTATATCATCAATAAAACCGTGGAACTCAATGATTTTGTTATAAAGAAGGTCAACTAACTTTTGTTCATTATTGAAGAGTTCAACCAATATCTTATCCTGGACCAAACTGTCAGCATTTTTATGTTTAGCCAACTTATCCTCTTTCCCATATGGAATTCTGAGCGTGTAAAACAGTGAGAATCTTTTTATTCCGGACTCTAAATACGGCACAAAACAATTTTGAAGGAACTGTCCGAAGGGTTTCTTTTGCCGTTTGAGGAAGTCAAAATCAAACTCTAACTTAAATCTGTCATAAGTTTCGCCTTGAATCTGTCCTTCTTGACGGTCCCAAAGGCGGTCTTCACTTAGTGAGAGCCTGAATCTATGTAGTATGTCTTCCGGAGCATTGGAATCCAATTTTGATTTGATATACCGAAAAATTTTACCCTTAGTCAGACTGCTTTCTATCTTTTTAATGCTTTTCTTCGACAAATCATATGTATCAAATCCTATTCCTAAGTACTCACCAGGCAGACCCATACTTATGTGAGGTGATCTCTGACCTTTCAAATTAGTATCCGGGAGTCCCCAATAGTCCCATAGTCCAATCAAGGGTCTTCCGCTTCGGTACAACTTAATCGTATTCTCTGGTAACCCATCAAAATAATCTTTGACTCTATCACCAACTGCATCCAACAAATACGCGAATATCTGCTTTCTATCAATCGGGTCGGTATCTTCTTTGATTAATTTGCTAATGTCTGTGTGTGCATTTGACATTGTTATGTACTCCTTTAAATCATTAACAAAATAGTTGGTAGGTGGAACAATAGATTCTGGTGTCGCCGATGCAGCGTCATAAATGATGAATTTCGAAGGTTTAAATTTCTCTAAAGCCTTGTACACATCTCTCCATGTTAGGCTCAAAACATTATTTTCTCTGAACTCATTTATTTTGGATTTTTTAATACCAAAGCCGGTATCATTATCAGTTAGATGTCTTAATATTTGTTTGGTGTCAACCTTATTATTGCCAATTTTAGCCTCGACTAGTATGGCAACTTCGATTTTTTCCCCTTTCTTCTGAATAATCCAAGCGTCTGCTCTACTGCCGGTCTCAGCATTCGATTTTGCATCGATCAGATCGATGTTGAAGGGGATAGTAGAGATGATCATGAGTAACTTGGTCACATCCTCATTTTGGATTTTTCCTTGATCAAAACTGTCCTGCAGGTTCTGTAAATCAAATTCGGGTTTTTTAATTTTCCTGAGTACCTTAACAACCGTCATCCTAGGTTCAATGACTTCAAGCAGGTGCTCCCAAAAAGCCTCTAACTCTCCAGTTTGGGATAGATATTTGAGGAAAATTATGAAAGCCCGGGTTACATTATCTTCGATGATGCCTCTCTCATTTTCTCCATCATCTTTCCTTTTCTTGGCGTTCCCCTGAATATGTTCATTATTGTAATTGTAAAATAAATTCAAGTGTTTTTCGCGACTCATGTATTTCACTTCCTTAAATTATCAATTATTCCAAGCGACCGGGTTCTTTGTATCTAAACTGAATGAAGCATTTGAGATTATCAGTTCAAATGACAACAAAATGTCAGGTCAACTCGTGATTATCTATCTCAAACAGGCAGAAATTTGGATTGAACGATGCGGAAACCAATTCAATAACGCACAAATTCAACGAACCAAATTAAGCATTTTATTAGTCATCGCATACTTTATACCCAAATATAGGACATAAAAAATTTTTATAATCTGCTTTAATTAATAAGTTTACAAATTAATTTAATAAGAGACCTCTTCGCATAGAATTTGAACATCTTTTGTTGGTCTGTAATTTTCTCAACACAAATTACTATAGATCAAAATTTTAAGCCGTCATCTAAAGTTTAGAGATTATTAAATCTCATCTCAAAACTTAACATTCCCTTAACTTCACAATCGCCTTTTCAATTTTGCATTTATTAAATTGGAATCAAAATTAAAACAGATCTAAACGGAGGATTTTATGCGAACGGAGTACTTAAATTATGAAGGGTCAGTTCTTGAAGACCTTATTAACTGCGAAGAAAGCAGGGCATTGATCCTAGTTCCCTGGCTGGGGACACCGGTTCACCTGATTTTGAGGGATCTGAAGAAAAGAAAGAAATTAGTGGATCTTACCAGGGGTTTTATCAGAAGTTCAATTCCAAGAAAAGGTGAGGGCGGGTATTTCCGTGCGCGGAGCACATTCCATCCTGACAGTTCAGGGAGGATATTTATTGTTGATATGTCGAAGCTTCCATTTCTGGGGATAAGACGGGTCTTATCCTTCTTTCACTCACTAGGGTTCAGGCCGGAAGAGGTCAGCGTCATGTTCATGACCAAAAGTTATGAAGAGGCATCAGACGAAAACGGAAAGAGCAAAAGCAAGTATGCAGAAATGTCGATCATGGAAAACCATGTTTACCTTGCCAATCAGTTGGTCGAATATTGTTTGGGTACAACAGATTATATCCATGGTACCCCTGATGAAATGACCCGCCATGCGGATGTAATAATTGCTGAAAACCATCTTGCGGTTGAGAGCGTTGAGCAAAACGGCGAGTTCATTCCTCAAACCTCACATCACCAATACCAGATCATTCCCATAAAAAGATCAGGCAAGATATTTCCTCTAAAACCTCTGATCAATTCCATCCTCGCCTTGACGAAGACGGGGTCACCCTATACGTTGGCCAACAACTTATACAGCTTGAATTTCAGCCGGGACGGCGCGGAGGAATTTTTCGAAAAACTCGACAAATTCACGGAGGCCAAGAGGGAAGACGGCCGGTTGATGGATGAAAACGAAAGATGGCTGCAAAGGACCGATGAGGAGAAAAAGTTCTACCGTACTGAACTCATAAGGGCAAGGAGCGACCTGCAAAAAGCCATCAGGGAGTTACCGGTTAGGTTTCCCCTCGATCAGGACGAGGTTTTTACCTGGAGTGACATCTTCCGCGATGAATGGTAGTTGTGAGGGTATCCATCAATCCTCTACCCCTGTCCGATCCCTACTCCTGTTTGACCCCTACCCCTCTTTGACCCCTGGCGGGGTCATTTTTTGTTTTGGGATTTTATTCTACCCATACCAGGCACCGCCCGGTGGCGGGATCCCGCTCCGCGGGATCGTCCCCAAGGGACGCTACAAAGTACATAAACAAAGTGCCGCGATTTCCCTCTCCTTGCAGGAGAGGGGTAAGGGGTGAGGTAAGGCGGGAGGGGGAATAAGGAGCGGGTGGTTCGAACCTCACCCTTCCCTGTCCGGGAAAACATCACCTCTTTCCACAGGCAGCGTGACTGAAAAAACCGTACCCGTGCCTACGGTACTTTGAAGGGTGATCTGTCCGCCGACTTTTTCGAGGAGGTCGTGGACGAGGCTGAGGCCGAGTCCGGTTCCTTTTTCGTTGGCGGTGCCTTTGCGCGACTGAACCGTGTCGAAGGTGAAGAGTGTGGGGATGATATCCTCAGGTATTCCAATGCCGGTATCGCTTATTTGTATGTTGACCATTTCATCGTATTGTATGGCTGATATCTTTATCAGGCCGCCGCTGTTGGTGAATTTAATAGCATTGCTGAGGAGATTGCGGATAACCGTGCGCAGGATCGCGGGGTCGGAAGTGATGTTGATTTGCGGGTCCACTTCCGTTATAAGGGAGAGGTTTTTTGCCGCGACCTGAGGTCTGAAGAGGTCTTCTATCTCGAGGATCACCGGTTGGAGCCTGATCTTCTCGTTGGTGGGGACGATGCCCCCCATTTGCAGTTTTGACCAATCGAGCAGTCCGTCGATCATTGTCAGTGTGTTTTGGGAAGCTTCGATTATTCTCCCGGTATACTTCTCGACAGTGGCTGGGTCGATACTGGAAATGTCTTCATGCAGCAGTTCAGAGTATCCGAGTATTGACATGAACGGGCTTCTCAGATCGTGCGAAATGATCGAGAAAATCTTGTCCTTAGTCCGGTTCGAGTTTTCAAGTTCTTCGGTTCTTTGGCGGACCTGCTCTTCAAGGCCATCAAGTGTGGCTTTGAGTTCTTTCTGAGATTTAGCGAGGTCTTTGGTCCTTTGCTCAACCATTTCTTCAAGCCGTGTGTGCTCACGGGTGGTGAGGAAGTATTTATTGCCGAAGAGCACCGCAGTGACAACGACAGTAAGGATCAGAAGGATGAACCAGGTTTGAAGGAAGAGCGGTTTCTCTATCAGGATCACTTTTGAGTAGGCGGGCCGGCTCCACTCGCTGAACCGGTTCTTGGCCATAACCACGAGTCTGTATGATCCCGAAGGGAGGTTCAAATACCTGATATTCTGCAACTGTGACTGGGTTATCTCGTAGAAATCCTGGTCGAACCCTTCAAGTTTCACTTTGTATTTTATCAGATTCTCACTGATAAATGATATACCTCTGATCGAGAAAGAGAGGGTGTTGTTGTTGTGCGCGATTATGTTCTCTTTATCGAGGCCAAGTTTTTCACCGGACGAGGTTTCGAGCGATGCGAGCCAGACCTTTGGCGGGGGGACATCATGTGGACTGTTCTGTAGCCGGTATGATGAGAGGCCGGAATTGGTGCCTATCCAGAGTATATTTCTGGAGTCGATCAGTGCGGCCGAGCG